>JAUVJT010000134.1 GCA_030592225.1 Candidatus Stahliibacteriota bacterium
GACACGACACCGAGGAGGTGGTGTTCAAGGATTCGGTCGAGGTCAGCATACCGTCGGATGGCTCTGAGCAGGTAACCTTTGCAACCTACCAGCACAGCCCCAGCGGCGCCGGCTATACCTTGCGGGTGTTCCCGATGCTTAGCAACGACGAGCTGTCTTCCGACGATACCCTGACGTTGGAACTAATGGCATCTATTACGGAGGAGCCGGACGCGAAGCGACTCGTCACCACCCGCCGCATTGATGCCGGGGTGCTGTTCTCCTTCCCATCTGGCACCAACGGTCAACTTTCCATCTACGACGCTTCGGGACGAGAGGTACACAGTCATATCATAGAATCCGGAATACGAGAACATCTCTGGTCTACGGTGGATATTTCGTCCGGCCTTTACTTCTACAAATTCGATTCAGGGGAATCGTTGGTTGCGGGTAAGCTGGTGATTCTGCACTAAATAATACTCCGTCATTGCTTCGTTTCCAGCGGGAACTCGCAACGACAAGAGTCGCCCTATGCACGCACCAGGCACTCAGAGAGAAGAATGGTATATAATCCTCTCTTCGGGCGGGGAAGTGAGTTGCGCGTGAGTTAGGTCGTTACCCCCTTGACAAGGCCTGAATTTTTACTATCATCTAACGTAGATGCAAAGGCAACCCCTTTGTGTCTCATCCGGAGAATCCTTTGGATTCTCCTTACCTCCTCCCTTTTTGTTTTACTTCAGGAGGCCCGCAATGGGTCTCCTGTTTTTTTTTATCCCCTTCGATGATAATTCCCTCATAAATTATCGTCTCTGTGGTCTCCGTACCCTATGAACGCAAAGCGTTCAAGGGGCAGGCCCTGCGCTCTGTACCCTATGAAAGCGTAGCTTCCACGGGGCAGGCCCTGGTTTAATCCTTTTTTCTCCTCGTTGTGATTACAGAACCGTTCAGTATCATTATAAGCCAACTGAACCTTGGACTTGACAACCAGTGCGTTTTTGTTTACAATAATACATGAAAGGAGTATACTTTGAGATTGCCTAATCCTAAAATGCGTATCTACGATTTCGTCAGGGAGTTTGTGGGCGAGTACGGCTACCCGCCTTCCATCCGTGAGATAGCCAAAGGTCTGGGCTATAAGAGCACCAAGGCGATAAAGGTGCATCTTGATGGTCTGGCCGCGCAAGGCATAATCAAGCGCAAGCAAGGCCATGCTCGCGCCATACAGGTTGAGCCCTGGGGCATCCCGGTGGTGGGACGAGTGCCCGCCGGCGCCCCAAACCTTGCCGTGGAGGACGTTGAGGAAATCTTCACCGCCGCCCGCTGGCGCCGTTCGTTCATGCTGCGGGTGCACGGCGATTCCATGATTAACGCCGGTATCCTGGAAGGCGACATGGTGGTGGTAGACCCCAGACAGGTGTCCCGACCCGGCGACGTGGTGGTGGCCCGCCTGTACGACGAGGCTACTGTCAAGCGGCTGATGGTGCACGGCGACGCCTACGCCCTGCAGCCGGAGAACCCGGCATACGATTTGATCACCGACCCCTTCGAAATCGTAGGCAAAGTGGTTGGCGTTATTCGCGAGTACGCATGATTAATGCCTCTTTTCGCCGGGAAGCGAAAAGATCGCAGAAAAAAACGAACAAGCCACCTGCCGAGGACTCGTTACGCGTGAGATAAAAAGTCCTGGGCCAACAATCCGAGAACCGCCACATCGGCGTAGCGCTCCCCATCGTAATGGGCTTGGCGTTTCAGGCCTTCGCGCTTGAAGCCCAGGCTTTCCATCAGGCCGATGCTTACTCGGTTGAATTCATAAGCCTCGGCTTCTATACGGTGCACGCCTTGAGAGAGGAGTCTGGCGATGAACGCTTGCAGAGCGTCCTTGCAGTAACCCTTGCCCCGCTCTTCGCCCATTGCAAATCGCAGCCAGGCGAAGCGGTGCGAGGTATCCATCCAGTTGATACGGATGTAACCCAGGGGTCTATCTGACTGTTCGAGACAGATGATGAAATAGAGTTCTGCGTCTGACTTAATGGCCTGCTTGATATCGGAGCGCTGGCTGGCGGCGGTGATGCAGGCATCCGGGCCCAGTGCCATGCGCTGCACCAGCCTATCGCTCTTCCACTTAACGAGGCGGGGGACGTCTGAGGTCTTGATTTCCCTCAGGTAAACTCTGTTGCCTTCACAAAACGCCTCGCGAAAGAAGGTGCAGGGGTTAGGACTCACTCGCACTCCTTGCCATTCATCAATCAAGCTTACCCGTTGATGACGCTCTGTCAAGGTATGACGATTTAACTTCGCGTGAGGTTTCCTGCCGTCGCTCTTACGGCTAAGAGGTTTCTGTCATAACAACTACGTCGACCACAGACTTTACACCTCCATTCGATTTAACTTTGCTTCTTAACCCTCCGCCTTTGATTCGTTCTTCCCAAACGTCTGCATCAGCGCGGCCTCGTCTTGCCCCAAAGTAATAGCGACCTGGGGGAAGGGAATCTCGATACCGGCCTCATCGAAGCGTGCCTTGATGTAGCGGCGCGCCATGCGTCCCACGTCAAACTGCTCGGCAGGATGGGTCTTTATCCATACCGCCACGTCGAGCGCAGAGTCGCCGAAGTTCTCAATGGCCTTTATCTGCGGCGGTTCCAGCACGTGCTCGCCGAACTTGGAATCTTGCTTCAAATCATCCACCGCCAGCTTCAACGCCTCTATCACCTGGTTGATATCCGAGCCGTAGCCCACACCCACCTTTACGATGGCGCGGGACCAACCCATGGTCATGTTCTCCACCATCTTTATTTCCCCGTTGGGAACGGTGAACAGGTGGCCGTTCACGCCCCGTATCTGGGTAATGCGCAGGTTGATGGCCTCCACCGTGCCTGCAGCGTCGCCGATGCGAACGATGTCGCCCACCCGGAGCTGATTCTCGACGATGAGAAATATCCCGGCCAGGAAATCCTTGACCAGGTTCTGGGCACCGAAGCCCACCGCGATGCCTGCCACGCCCAGACCGGCGATGATGGGACCAATGGCAATGCCCAGTTGTCCCAGAATGGTGATGCCGCTAATGACCCAAATGACGATTCCTGAAACAATACGGATGGTAGAAAGTACGGTCTTAAGCCGTTTGGCCCTATCGATTTCCTCGGGTGAGCGGGCGTTACGGTCGGCTCGACGCCACGCCCTCTTGATAAGGAATCCTGCCAACCAGGAAACCACTATTGCGACGACAAGCGTTATGCCTATTTGCAATCCGGTAGACAGGAGCCACTCACGTATCGCCGGCCACGCATCGGCTATGCTGGTAAAAAACTCTTTCATAACTATCCTCCTGAGGGCTGGTTTGCTGATTTTTAAGCCTCAATTATCCCCAATACTAGAGAACATACGCCGCGTGTCAAGCCGTAACACCTTCCCGCAACACCTTTTCCCGTAATACCTCCTCCCGTAACACCTTTTCCCATGCGCCCGCAGGACAGAAGACAAGGGGCTTAAGCCCCTTGCCTAGGAGGCTGTCTGAAAATAACCAGAGCCTGCCCCGCCTGCACTACCGTCTAGTGTGGGATGCCTACTTTACTGCATCCCATAGGGTCCAGAGGCACAGAAACACAGAGATAGATACGTATTGCCATGACTTGCCGAAGTCAACTTCTTTATCACCGAAGGAGGACGAGTGAAACGAGTTTTACCGTAGGAAAACGACTGCAAGGAGTTCAAATCTGTACCCTATGGGCGCATATAGTGCGCCCAAGGGGCAGGCCCTGGTTTATTAGCTATTACTCCGCAGGCGTCGTCACTTCGTGTCTCGGACAAGCGCCCAGTGATTGACAATATACCTGATACCCATACACTAGTCTTTAATGTCTGCAGATTATTCCCGAGGAGCGAGACGGCGTAGAAAGGGCGCGGTGATTTGGTAAAGAAGTTCATTCAAAAGCGCGTATACGATCTGAGAACCTTTGGTCGCGCTTTCAAGTATCGCAACTACCGGCTTTACTTCTCCGGCCATGCGGTTTCCCTGATTGGCTACTGGATGCAGCGGGTGGCACTGGGTTGGCTGGTTTACAGACTAACCGATTCTCCATTAATCCTGGGCGCGATAGGCTTCGTGACCTTAATTCCCAACTTCCTTATCTCCCCCTTTGCCGGTGTGCTGGTTGACCGGGTGAATCGTCATAGGATAATACTTGCCGGTCAGGTACTTGCCGCTCTTCAGGCTCTCGTTCTGGCCGGACTGACCCTGACCGGGACCGTCCAGGTATGGCATATATTCGTGCTGAGCCTTGTGTACGGGCTTATCCGCTCCTTCGACACCCCGGCCCGCAACGCCTTTATCGTGCACATGGTGGAGCGCAGGGAAAATCTGGGTTCGGCCATCGCCCTGAACTCGGCGGTGTTCAATATAGCGAGATTGATAGGCCCCTCCATAGCGGGATTCGTGATCGCCTACGCCGGTGAAGGGGTGTGTTTCTTAACCAACGCGGTGGCCTACCTGGCGATTATAGGCTGCCTCCTGGCCATGCGGGTTCCCCCTCCCGATAACCTCAAGAGACAAACCCATCCCATGCACGATCTTGCTGAAGGCATCCGCTACGTGTTCGCTCACCAGGCCATCCGTTCCATCTTGATTCTGGTGGCAGCCGTGGCGCTTACCGGACTGTCGTACCTGAACCTTATGCCGGTGGTGGCACGCGACATACTGGTGGGCGATTCCCGCACCTTTGGTTTCCTGATGGGGGCGGTGGGCGTGGGCGCGATTGCCGGCGCCGTATTCATCGGTTCGCGCAAGGGCGTTATGGGATTATGGAAGGTTCTGCCGGCGGCCACCCTCATCTTTGGCGCCAGTATCGCCGCCTCGTCGTTTTCACGCAACTTCTACCTGACCGCCGCGCTTATGGCGGCCACCGGGTTCGGGCAGATGATTCAGTTTGCCTGCGCCAACACCCTTATTCAAAACCTGGTGGATGACGACAAGCGTGGCCGGGTGATGAGCATCTACAACGTGGCCATTTTGGGTCTGCTGCCGTTCGGCAACCTGCTGACCGGCTGGCTGGCCGACCGGATAGGCGCGCCAACCACCCTGTTGATAGGCGGCGGGGTGGCCGTTGTTGCCGCGCTCGTGTTCGCCGCCCGGCTGGGGCATTTCAGGGAGATGACCGGAGTCCCCAGAGAGTAGTAGGGACAAGCTCTGCCCTATGCCCCTCGAGGGGCACGCTGAGGTTCGCACTGCGTGTCAAAAACCGCATATTCAAGGAAACCAAATGTCGCCAAAGATAATCCAGATTCCCGAAAGGCTGCCAAGACCTGGAAAATTGTCGGGTTCGAGAAGAGATTGAGCAGGCCCTAGGCAACGAACCACCTGGGACAAGCGTCTCTTAGGTATGTCTAAGATTGATATCGGGAACCTGAAGATTACTATCATCTACGATAACAAGGTATGGAAACAGGGATTGGAACCGGCGTGGGGATTTGCCTGCCTCGTTGAAGGATTGGACAAAACCCTGCTCTTTGATACGGGCGGCGACGGCGAGATACTCATGAGAAACATGGCGAAGCTGGGAATCAAACCCGGCAAGGTGGACGCGGTTTTCTTGTCCCACGAACACTGGGACCATGTCGGCGGACTTGAGCGTTTCCTGAAGGCGAACCCTGCGGTAACCGTATATCTGTTAAGTTCCTTTTCCGGGCGTTTTATGAAAAAACTCAGAGCTTGCGGCGCAAGGGTGATGCAGATTGCCGAACCAATTGCCATCGGCAAGCATGCGCTTTCTACCGGACAGATGGGTGAGGCGCTAAAAGAGCAAGCCTTGCTAATCCCGACTGCCGGAGGACTGGTAGTGCTGACCGGATGCGCTCATCCCGGAGTGGTCAAGATAGTCACGAAGGCAAAGGCGCTGAC
>JAUVJT010000167.1 GCA_030592225.1 Candidatus Stahliibacteriota bacterium
CCGGAAACTGTATCTCTACCTCAAAGAGCTAGAATTCAGGTTTAATAACAGACAAGCTCCTGACTTATTTGGACTTATCAGTTCGCAGCTTGTCAAATCACTCCGGTTTCATGGATAATCACCTAATTCTTTATGCTTTGATTCCAGTTCAGCATACTTTTTGGCCAGGTTATTAGAATTTTTGACAAGTTCAGAGAGGACAGGAGTCACTATTTTAGGAGTAATGTCAAGTATAGCTTCTCTGCTTGCGAGGCTTTCATTCCGGATCATAAGTGTTGTTTTGAAAAGAACATCGACATCCCTTGCCTTATCCTTCTCACCCAGCTTTTCATAAAGATTTTGGAGCGCACATAAAGCGCGAGAGTCCTGTACAGATAAGAGGGTATTTTCTACCAGTTGGACTTCGTCTAGAACAAATTGGCGGATTTCTGAAGGTGAATCCGTACTTATGACCGAAGCTAAAGTGTCCAGTTCGATTTCCTTTATTAAGGACTCTTTGTCTCTATATTTAGTTCTATTCTTTTTGAAGATTTCAACAAGGTATTTTAATCTTTCAAGATTCTTGGAAGCATTTTTACTACCCTTGGCTATCTGAACTAACAATCCAGGCCTAACATTGAGCCAATAGTCTGGTGAGATGGCTTGAATCATAGTTTCAAGCTCATCATCTTTTCTTTCCGCGGCTCGACTTTTGGCTTCATCATCTCGATAATACCAACGGTCTTCATCAATCCACTCACAGAACCTTCCAAAAGCATCTTCGAATCCTGTATGGTCATCGTCTAAGAAACTAGCTAGATGTTTGAGCCAATCTTCGGTATTGTCAAAAGTCTCAGCCATGCGTTCATATTACTAAACATCCTGCTCTAGTCAACCCCATCTTAAAACATAATGTGGGGTATCTCCCTCACCTCTAACTCCTCTCCCCCAGGAGAGGAGAACCATACTTTCCCTCTCCCTCTGGGAGAGGGATCAAGGGTGAGGGTGTTGCTCTTGTCCACCTTTTGACCACCTTCTGACCATCTTTTGACCACCTTTTGACCAACTTAATTTTTGCAGACGTGTCCAGCTTTTGGGTATCTTTTGACCAGGTTTTTTAGCCCGACCAGGGGGCGAGGAGAATTACCCCCTCTGTCTCTGGGAGAGGGATCAAGGGTGAGGGTGTTGCCTTAAGCCCCAATCTGCGTAAACTTAGGTATGGATAAACCCTTGCGCAAAGAGCCTTTTTACATAACTACGCCTATCTACTACGTTAACGCCGAGCCGCACATCGGCCATACGTATACCACGGTGCTGGCCGACACCCTGGCCCGCTTCTGGCGCTTGTACGGCAAGGACGTGTATTTCCTGACCGGCACCGACGAGCACGGCGACAAGGTAATGCAGGCGGCCAAGGCCGAAGGAGTGGAACCCAAGGCCTACGCCGACCGTATTTCAGGGATGTTCCGCTCCACGTTCGAGGAGGTGGGGTTCACCTACGACAGGTTTATCCGCACGACTGATGCCGATCACGAGAAGGTGGTAACGGACATTCTGCAACGGGTTTATGATAAAGGCGACATTTACTTCGGCGAATACGGCGGCTATTACTGCACGGGCTGCGAGCGCTTCTACACCGAGAAGGAGATGGTGGACGGCAAGTGTCCTGATCATCAGACTGAGCTTAAGTACATCTCGGAGAAGAATTACTTCTTCAAGATGAGCAAATACCAGGATTGGTTGATTAAGTATATTAAGGATAACCCGTCGTTTATCGAGCCGGAAAGGCATAAAAACAAGGTTCTCTCATTCCTCAAAGACCCGTTGAGCGACTTGTGCATCTCCAGACCCAAATCCAGATTACCGTGGGGCATATCACTTCCGTTTGACGATAATTACGTAACCTACGTGTGGTTTGACGCGCTCATAAACTACCTGACCGGAGTAGGTTATCCTGACGGCCCCGATTTTGTCAAGTATTGGAAGACGGCGCATCATCTGACTGCCAAGGACATTTTGATTCCCCACGCCATCTACTGGCCCACCATGCTGAAAGCGATGGGGCTGGAACCGTACAAGACCCTTAAGGTTCATGGCTACTGGCAGGTGGAGAAAGCCAAGATGAGCAAGTCGCTTGGCAACGTGGTGCGGCCGCTTGATATGAAGGAAAAATACGGGTTCGAGCAGTTCCGCTACTTCCTGCTCAGGGAGATGAGTTTTGGCCTGGATTCATCGTTCAATGAGGAACTTTTGGTTGAAAGGATCAACTCCGATTTAGCCAACGACTTGGGTAATCTGGTGTCGCGTGTTTTGGGCATGACCGAACGATACCAAAACGGTGTGGTGAAAAAGCTGGATGGTCACGAAGGCAAGTTGCCGGATGTGGCTTCCTCGATTGCGGATGAACTACCAGGACTGATGGAAGGCTTCCGCTTCCGCAAGGCTATGCTGAAGATTTGGGAACTCGTTACCGCAGCTAACGCGTTTGTGGAGGAGCACGCCCCGTGGGCGCTCAACAAAGAAGGCAAAACCGAGGTGTTGGCCGGAGTTCTGTACGATCTCCTGGAGAGCTTAAGGATGCTGTCAGTGTTCCTGACCCCGTTCATGCCCCGCACCTGTGATAAGTTGAGGCAAAAGCTGGGGATTAAACTGAACGAAGACGAGGTGTTCGCGGACCTCATAAAGTGGGGACAACTGCCTGACGGCACAAAAGTTACCAAGGGCGAGGCGTTGTTCCCGAGAGTGGAATGTTGACAAACCCCTGATTATCCTGTAGAATTAGAGTTCAATGTTATTGGAGAAGCATGCTTGTAAAGGAGCAGAATGCCTGTTACTAAAAGTGTAGAAAAAAACGTGCGACAGAACGCCAAGCGTCGAGCGGTGAACAAGGCGCGCAAAACGCGTCTTAAGACAGAACTCGCCAAGTTCTCCGCGGCCCCAAAAAAGGATAAAAAGAAGATGTATCCTTCAATTCAGGCCGCGATAGATAAAACCGCTCGTGAAGGTGTAATCCACCGCAACAAGGCCTCAAGGCTTAAGGCCAGACTGGCAAAAGAAATAGCCTAGGCTTCCCCATCCATGTCCAGGGGGAACCGGGAAAAGAAATTGGCCGGGGCTTGCGCCCCGGCCAGTATTTTGTTCAATAGAGAATCTAGCTTCTGTATTTGGGACGCGCGAACACCATGCGTCCGGCAGGAGTGTTCACCACCCCTTTGATAACCACTTCAAGATAGCGATTGATGTACTCGGCACCTCCCTGCACCACCACCTTTATCCCGTTTGAAAAGTAACCTACTCCTTCATCAGGTTCCTTGCCTCGCTTGACGATACGCACCACGGTTTCATCCCTGGGCTTAAAGTGGGGCACGAACCGCTCGAAAAGCGCATCTATGTCAACCAGCCTCATCCCTTCCTTGCGAAGTTTTTCCGCGTTGATATCTTTGGACAGTTTGAACAGCACCGCTTTCTTTGCACGCGTCAACGCCAATACCTTCTCGCTCGAAGCCAGATCAGGCACGAACTCTATCTTTATATCCGAGCACTTGCGCAAACGACTTATACCCGAGGCAGTGTCCTCATCCTGGACAGGTACGTAAACCTTACCTTTCAGAAGCCGCATCTCGAACAATGAAAGCACTCGACCGTCAATCAATGCGTCGCGTTCAATCACGTATTTTTCTTTCCTGGTGAACATCAATCCTCCTTACGAGTTTTCCAGGTATCCTAAAGCTTCGCGAATCGATCTTGCGCCTGTGACCGTAATTCCCTTGACCTTGACTGCGCTGCGCTTCGGCACCAATGCCTTGCTAAAACCGAGTCTTGCCGCTTCCTTGAGCCGCAACTCGGCCTGGGAGACCGCTCTGACCTCTCCCCCCAATCCAACCTCGCCGAATATGACCAGATCTTTGGGCAGTTTGCGGTCTTTTAATGAAGAGGCAATGGCTGCTACCACGGCAAGGTCGCACGAAGGTTCCTCGATAGACATCCCGCCCACCACGTTGAGATAGGTGTCAAGAGACAGGGCGGAAATACCTCCACGCCTGGCAAGCACGGCCAGAAGCATGGCAAAGCGCTGACGGCCAAAACCGGTGGCAACCCGCTGAGGCGACGGGAAAGGGGTCGGGGCGGTAAGTCCCTGAACCTCCACCAGCAAGGGCCTGGTGCCTTCCATGACCACGGTAACCGCCGAGCCAGGAGCGCGTTCTTCCTGATCGGAAAGGAAGATGAATGAGGGATTCTCAATATCTACCAGTCCTTTTCCCGTCATCTCGAACAGCCCTATTTCGTTGGTTGAACCAAAGCGGTTCTTTACCGCACGCAGGATGCGGTACTGGTGAAAGCGCTCGCCCTCGAAGTAAAGCACCGTATCCACGATGTGCTCCAGGGTTCTGGGGCCGGCCAGGGTGCCGAACTTGGTCACGTGACCGATAAGAAGGGTGGTAATGTCTTCGGATTTGGCAAGCCTCTGGAACCGGGCCGCGCTCTCGCGTACCTGACCCACGCTTCCTGCGGCTCCCGACAGCGCCGCCGTAGTCATGGTCTGGATGGAATCTATCACCAGAAACCCCGGTTTTAACTCCTGGGCTCTCGTCTGGATGGCTTCGGCCTCTGTTTCTGCAAGCAGATAGAGTTTCTCCGTCTTAACTTCCAGACGCCTGGCGCGCAGCTTGATCTGGGAAAGCGACTCCTCGCCCGATGCGTAAAGCACGGTGCAGGTAGCAGAAAGCCTGGCGGCCAACTGCAGGGCAAGGGTTGACTTGCCGATCCCGGGATCGCCTCCCAGGAGTA
>JAUVJT010000165.1 GCA_030592225.1 Candidatus Stahliibacteriota bacterium
ATATATCTCCCAGTGCTCGAATCCCACCTTGGTTCCAAAGTTAACGTCTCTTCCGTCGTATTCCGCTGCTATAGAAAGCCAATTCTGGTAGTTGAACTCCAGCGCGCCGAACAATCCAAATGCCATTTCGGAAACACCTATCTCGTTAAATATGTCGGTGTTGAAGTGCCGGGAGGCAGTTCCGTAGCCCGTGTACCGACCTCTTCCCAGACCCAGATGCATGCGGAAATAGTCGCCTAACTGCTTTGATGCCACCGCGAAAACACTGAACCACTCCTGCTGTTCCCAGTAGGCAAAACCTGGTTTGTCGATGATTTTATCCTCTGGATTGAAGTTGCCCGATCTGGGAGTCGGTTTCAGGCTGTCGCATCCGCCAAAAGAGCCGATGTACGGCACCCAGGTTATATCGTGCACCCCGACAGCGATGGAAGGATACCAGTCCGCTTCACGCAGCACCAGGGCGGAAAACCCCAGGGAGTAACATTCAAGGGAGTAGGCGGACAGGGATATCTCAAGGAAATCACCTATGCCCGCACCCAGGATGAAGTCAAAGTCGTACGATGGCGGAATAGAATCCTGGGTATTTAATGCAAATGAACCTACCGCGGTTCCTTGAATCACCTTGTGACGCAGTACGTAAGCGGTTGGTATATCTATCAAAACTGAAGAACGATTAAACTCGGCAAAAAGCGCCAGGACTGCAGCCAGCAGCCCTACCACTATCCTTTTGCCCATCTCGCCTCCTTTCAGCTGACACTTAGGGAAGTTTACCCGGAAAACAGGGTGTTGTCAAGCTAACTAGAAGTCGTGTCTGTGCGGCTTGCGACGGTCTGCAGGCTATTTTACCAGCACCACTTTCTGAACACTCGGTGACGAACCGGACTCAACCCTGATGAAATACACCCCTGCCCCGTAACACTCACCCCAGGTTACTGTTCCCTCCGTCTGATTAGAGTGTAACTCGCCAACCTTGCGGCCTGAAGCGTCAAAGATAGAAGCATTAAAGCCCTGGGGATGATTGGTGTAGCGCAGGACGATTTGATATCCGACCGATGATGTAATCTGCCAGTCAGATAGATGTGTTACGGGCGGTTGTTCCACCACCCCTACGCCCATGTCCCAGTCCGATATGGTAGCAAACGCCTCAAAAATAGTGTCCGTGTTGAACCGGGAATACACCCACACGATGCGGTCGTCGCAGGCCGCTACTGCAGGGGCTTGAGCGTGCCCCCAGTTGTCAAAATAGCTATTGATGGTATCGGCTCCCCAGGGCGGGGTGTATTCGAATAGGGTGGTACGGCGCCAGGGCTCGTTGTTAACTACCTCACCCAGTATCCCTGCCCCATGCTCCCATAGACGTAGCTTCCACGGCTCAGCCGTATCAGGATAATCAGAGTAACTCCTCGTGTGCGTATAGGCAAAGTGTTCGTCAGAAGAAACGGCGGCTGAAAAAGAGCCGGGGTAATCACCATACCTCCCCAGGGAATCTTCCGTCAAAAAAGTAACTGGGTGGGAAGTTAATCCTCGATTGCTGAACACCCGTCCCAAAAGATCCGGGTAAAGACCGTAATAGTCTGTCCAGAATACCACGAAACGGTCATCATCGAGCCAAAAGGGTTCGGAACGCGAAGCGTTGCGCCCCGTATCTCCGTCATCCAAACGATGTCCCATCGGGTCCCAGGGCAGTATGAATTCATCTTGAGCGTCAAACATCTGAAACCGGGGGTACATCTTCATGGTTTTGGTAAAATCAAGCCAGGTTACTATCAGGTCGCCAGCATCGTTTAGCGCCACCTGAGGATAGAAGAAGTACGGAGGCCAACTCTCTAAACTATCGTGAGCAAGAAAAACGGAATCTTGAGGGGTTCCATCAAGATCGAAGCGTTGAACCCACACATATATATCTTCGCTCCAGGCCAGCGCAAACTCGCCGTTGTTATTGAGGCTTGCGCCAATGGGTCTCCAACCGGATATCCGGGTTTGTTCCCGAAGGGTGAGTGCCGAAACAGCCGGATTGCCGTCAGGGGTAAAGCGTTGGAAGCGTATGTTGGAAAGCCACTCATCACTTTGGGTTTTGTTGTCAATCCAAACAAGAGCCGTATTGCCTAGGCTGTCCATGTCGAGGCAGGGCCAGTAGATCCAGTTTGTATCAACGAGTTTGGTTATCTTGTAAGCGTCGGTTAAAGGGTTTCCGTCGGGGTCAAAGAAACGCACGTACATGTCCATTTCGTATTCGTACATTGGAAGCTCCAGGCTGTCCACCCAGGCTATGGCAAAGTGCCCGTCAGGGGCCATGGCGACACGCAGATGCACCTGGTGATGCCCAGGCTCGGCCTCTGCAACTCGGAATGGCTCTACAAGGATGCCGCCGAACAAGGCTAAAGTAATCAGACTTAGATGTAACATTAAAACCTCCTTTTTATATGATTATAGAATAGTCGAATCTCAAACCATGTCAAGTGGAGGAGGGCTTGTATTCGTAAACCTCAATAGTTCTTGACAGTTCGGTGCTTTTCCTTACAATGGGGTACTGGTAATAAATAGAATTCAAGGAGGCGTCATGCTCAAACGTATTTTAGTTCTGGCTCTTGCTGGGGTAGTTATTGCCGCAGCATTTCCCGCCATTGGCGGAAGCAGAGGTTTTTACAGGGTAACGGACACAAAGTCCGATGGTTACGGAATGCTGGCCCTTTCCCTGCATAACACCCTGCAGAGCGACACGGTAGGCGGCACTGACTGGCTGCAGTTCGTTTTGAACGGCGGCGTGACCTATGCTCCTCTTGACTGGATGGAGTTTTGGTTTTCCCCAACCTACGCGATATGGTCTGAAGACTTCGGGTTCTCCAATACCCAGGTGGGTTTCTACGACACCCGCTTTGGCCTGAAGGCCAGCGTTCTGGCCGTTCCCGTGTTCAAATTCGGCATAATGGGAACGGGTTCCATAGTCACCCTGGATGATGCATTCGGACTTCGTACCGGTGATCCGGGCTTTGGTTATGGCGGCGGCTTGCTGTTAGGATTCGACTTTGCCGACGTTTCAATAGCAGCCCCGTTCAACGTGGTATTGAATGCAGGTTATCTGGGCAACAGCCTCGAGAATTCCTTTGCCTTCGGGTTGGGACTTGAGCTGCCTGCCAAGACCTATGCGGTGACTGTTGAGGCAACCACTGTCCAGAATATGGAAGCGCTGTTTGATTTCAACCAGAATGCCCTGCGCATTACCCCGGGAATCAAGTTCACCTTCCCCTTTGGTGTGGGATTCGACCTTGGTCTCGACATAGCCTTCGGGAACGCGCCCACCTTCCAGGGGATACTCGGCGTCAATTTCGTATCACCCTTCCTTCGTCCTGCTCCGGCTCCAGTTGGCGTTATAGCCGGCGCTGTGCGCGACGAAATAACCGGTAATCCGCTTGCCGCACGCGTGTTTTTTGCCGATACCTCCATTCACTTAGGAGAGGTAACCACCGATCAGGCCACCGGGGTTTTCCAGTTCGAGGACGTTCCGGTAGGCGTTATCACCATTATTGCCCATGCCGAAGGGTATCGTGAAGTAAGTATGCCCGTGGTGGTCAAAGAAGATGAAATCAGCACTCAGGACGTTCTGCTCATGCCCAAGCAGACTTACGGCTCCGTCACCGGCGTGGTCAAGGACGCCAAAACAGGTCGTCCGGTACAGGCTAAGATAACATTCAAGGGACTCGACATGGCGGCCATAACCACCGATGCCAACGGCTTCTACCGCATTGACTCGGTGCCCACCGGCGTTGCATCGCTGGAGGCCACCGCGCCCGAATTCCTGCCCGCCATTAGCACGGTTCAAATCGAGGTCAACAAAACCGCCAATCTCGACCTTTTACTCAAAACCACCCGCATCGTGGGGCAGTTTATTGGACAAACCATGGATCGCAAGACCGAACAGCCCATCGCCGGCGTGGTTCGCTTCCCGGACACCGACATCCCGCCGGTTAAGGCCGATGCCACCACCGGGGTATTCAAAGCCGAAATCCCTGCAGGCACCTACGCCATTATGGTGTCCGCCGAGGGATACATCGAGCAGCCCTCGCCCCTGGTCATTACTGAAGATCAGGTTACCGAGAAGGAGTACAAGCTGGTCAAGAAAGGCATGACCTTTACCCTGCGCGGCATCTACTTCGATACCGGCAAATCCATCATTAAGCCGGAAAGCTACGCGGTGCTTAACGAGGCTGCCAAGATACTCAACGAGAATCCCTCCATCCGCGTCGAGATTCAGGGACACACCGACAGCGTGGGTTCCGATTCCTACAACCAGACTCTTTCTGATGCTCGTGCCGCCTCAGTGGTCAACTACTTCGTGATGACCCACAGAATAGATCCCCGCCGCCTGCTATCCAGAGGCTACGGCGAGAGCATGCCCATTGCCTCCAACGCTTCAACCTCGGGACGCGAGCTTAACCGCCGGGTCGAGTTCGTCGTTATCGGCGAGATGTAACGATGGCACGCCCAAAGGCAAAAGAGGTTGCAGACGATAAATCCAACTGGATGACGTTCATAGTCTGGGTGCTACTCGGACTGCTGCTCGTATCCGGTGTGGTAAATTTCGTCACCCTTCTTTCCATTCAGGGGCTTAAACGCACCGTTGAGGAGATGCGCGATCCGGTCAACATCTATTTTTCAAAAAAGCTTGACGCCATCGAGGCCGGGCTGGACGCATTTGAAGCCGAAACCATGCCTGAGCGCGGGAAGTCACCCTATGTCGGCGATATAAAGAAGCTTCGCAAGAATTTACTCAAGACCCGCGAGTTGTGGAACAAAACCAGCCGCATCAGCGGGCCGCGCTGGTTGAACTTCTACTGGAAATCGCAGCTCATGCAGGATAAAACCG
>JAUVJT010000139.1 GCA_030592225.1 Candidatus Stahliibacteriota bacterium
AAGTACGGAGACAAATAAGGAGAAAGCATGGGACTGACATTGGCTGAAAAAATCCTCGCCAAGAAGTCCGGTAAGGATCAAGTTAATGCCGGCGAGATAGTGCAGGCCAGGGTGGACGTGGCCATGTCCCACGAGAACGGACGCATGGTTAAGCTCTCGTTTGCCAAGATTGGCGTCGGCAAGGTATGGGATCCGGATAAGATTATGATTATCTTTGACCACCGGGTGCCTGCCGAATCCGAGCGCACTGCCATCGGGCAGAAGGAGTTGCGCGAGTTCGTAAAGGCGCAAGGCATCGAGAATTTCTACGACATCAACGTGGGCGTGTGTCATCAAATACTCGCAGAAGAGGGCTTTTCCCGACCGGGCATCCTGCTGGTGGGAACCGACTCCCACACCACCACTGCAGGAGCGCTGGGAGCGTTTGCAACCGGAATCGGCGCCACCGAGATGGCGGCGGTATGGGCCACTGGCGAGCTGTGGCTGCGCGTGCCTGATACGCTCAAGATCGTTGTCAACGGCATGCTCCCAAAGGGCGTGTACGCCAAAGACATCATCCTTTCGGTAATCGGCACCATCGGCGCTGACGGAGCGGACTACAGGGCGATGGAGTTTTCAGGCTCCGCGATTTCTGCACTGTCCATAGCTTCCCGCATGGTTATCTCCAACCTGTCCATGGAGGCAGGCGCCAAGACCGCGTTCGTTATACCTGACGCGGTTACCGAGAACTACGTCAAGGATATAGCAAAAGGTCCTTACGAGATGATTGTTCCTGATGCTGACGCCACCTATCTGTCAGAACACACCTTTGACGTATCCGACCTCGAACCCCAACTTGCCTGCCCGCATCAGGTGGACAACGTCAAGCCCATCACCGAAGTCGCAGGCGCCAAGATCAACCAGGCGGTGATAGGTTCCTGCACCAACGGTCGGCTTGAGGACCTTGCCGAAGCGGCACGCATCCTTAAGGGTAAGAAAGTCAACCCGGAAGTGCGCCTGCTGGTCGTTCCCGCTTCGTGGAGCATCTATGCTCAAGCTCTCAAGCAAGGAATCATGGAAACCCTGATTGACGCAGGCGCGGTAATCGTCAACGCCGGATGCGGCCCTTGCCTTGGCGCGCATCAGGGATGTCTTGCTCCGGGCGAGGTGGCTGTCACCTCAACCAACCGCAACTTCCAGGGACGCATGGGCTCGGCTGAGGCGTTCCTGTACCTGGCGTCGCCTGCAACCGTGGCGGCATCGGCAATCGAGGGCAAGCTTGCAGACCCCCGCAAATATCTGGAGGCATGATGGAATCCCTGAAAGGAAAAGCGTGGATATTCCCGGACGACGTCAACACCGACGTTATTTTTCCGGGCCGCTACATGTCGGTGACCGACGCCGAGGAAACCCCCAAATATCTGTTTGAGACCGTATACCCGGACTTCCGCACCAAGGCCAAGGCAGGTGACATCATAGTTGCCGGAAAATATTTCGGGTGCGGCTCCTCGCGCGAGCAGGCAGCAACAGCCATCCGCTACTTCGGCATCGGCTGCGTGGTTGCCGAGAGTTTTGCCCGCATCTTTTACCGCAACGCCATCAACCTCGGCCTGCCCATTGCAGTGGTTCCCGGCATTGGCGAGCACGTTTCTGAAGGCGACGAACTGGAAGTTGATCTCGCCGGGGGAAAACTCACTAATCACACCACAGGCAAGGAACTTGCGTTTGAACCCCTGCCTCGCTTCATCCTCGACCTCATCAATCAGGGTGGCTTGATACCGGCGACGCGGAAGAAACTAGGAATCGAATAGAATCTTAACCACAAATTACACAGATTTCGCGGATTATATTATTGGACATAAATCGCAATCTGTGGTTACTTATTGATAAAACGCTTGTATTCCAGGGAAGGTGCCGCGAAGTTAAAGATAAGGCCAACCTCTAAATCTGTAGCGTTAAGGTAATTAATTATCTGTGCCTATTCGGTTTTGCCGATTGTTAAGATTGCCTTCAGTTCGACGATTATTGACTCATAACAGATGAAGTCGGCTCGATATGATGAGGCCAGTTTCTGCCCTTTATAGCGTATTGGTAACTCCACCTCCTGCTCAAAAGGGATATTGCGATTTTTGAATTCAATGGCCAATGCTTCCTGATACACCGCTTCCAGGAATCCGCATCCTAAGGTTTTGTGAATTTCCATCGCCGCGCCAATGATTGCGTACGTCCTTTTATCCTCTTCCATTAATCCGTGTCAATCCGTGTAATCTGTGGTTTGAAAAACATTACCATTCCTCGTATGTGACGTTAAAACCATCAAATTCATGCGTGGGTTTGCCCCATTCTACATCCACTTTCTTGACGTGAGCCGAGGACGGGCCGACCTTTAACTCGTCCAGAAAGGCATTCAGCGCATCCTTTTGGCCTTCGGCCACGGTCTCCACCTTATCGTACCCTGCGTTGCGCACCCAGCCGGTAAGCTCCAACTTATGCGCCAGCCTTACAACAAAGTACCGGAACCCCACACCCTGCACAACTCCGCAGATCATGGCATGGAGCCTGCCATCACTCACCTATTATCTCCTTGATTCTCCGGATAGATTCGGCTGCATCGGCAACTTTCACTACTCCTGGTATATCCCAGCTTCCTATCCCGAAGACCGGCTTTCGGCGAGCCAGAGCCAGGGCAATCTCAGACAGCGTTCCGTACTTGCCGTCCACCGCGACCAGTGCATCAGATGAATGCACGATGATCACGTTGCGGCCCTCGCCCATGCCGGTCTTGATTATGTGGGTTAGATAAGGGTTAGCTTTAGCGCCGGTAGAATCGGGCAGCACCCCGATGGTCACCCCGCCCGCCTGGAACGCTCCCTTGCACGCCGCTTCCATTACCCCGCCTCTGCCGCCGCACACCAGGGTCCAACCCTCCTGGATAATCAATTTCCCCAGCTCCTCGGCAACCCCGGCAATCTTCTCTGAACAATACCGTCCGCCGATTACGCCTATCTGGATTCTGCGATCGCCCTCAACCACGGCTACTCCTAGGAGGCTGTCCGATAATGCCGAATAAACCACAGATTGCACAGATTTCTCTGATTTGAGAGAGACCCGATTTGGTTAAGTTACACATACACGTACCTTACTTAGGTCGACTGATTTTCGCTTTGTGCCCTTTGTGTTCTTTGTGGTTATTTTCAGACAAGCTCCTAGAACTCCAGGTAGCCGATGTATGGCAGGTGTCTATACTTCTCATTCCAGTCCACTCCATATCCGACCACGAACTTGTTGGGCACGGTAAATCCCAGATAATCAATATGAATTGGGGTCTTTCTGCGTTCCGGTTTATCCAGAAGCGAACATATGGTCACCGACGCCGGTTCGCGTTCCTTCAATCTGTTTACCAGGTTAGACAGGGTCAGCCCGGTATCAACGATATCCTCAACCAGAATCACGTGGCGGCCGGCAATGGGGGTTGACAAATCGGTCAGAAACCGCACCTCGCCGGTGGATTCTGTGCCCGAACCGTAGCTCGATACCTGAATGAAATCGCACTGGTGGGGGATGGTTATTTCACGGGTAATATCTGCCAGGAACATCCACGCCCCCTTGAGCACCCCCACCAGCAGTGGGTTCTTGCCCGCGTAATCCTCACCAATCTCCGCACCCAACTCTTCCACCCTGCGGGCGATCTCCTCCGCCGTGAATAGCGGTATTATCGTGGGGTCTCTATCCATTAAAAAATCGGGGCGAGTGGATTTGAACCACCGACCTCTTGGTCCCGAACCAAGCGCGCTATCCATGCTGCGCTACGCCCCGGCAACCCGTAACACCCCAACCCCGTAACACCGAATTATACGATGGGTCAAAAGATATGTCAACCGAAGCCTTGACAATCTATTCTAAAGAGTTATGGTTGAGTATGAATTCGCAGGAACCGACATCAGTATATGGAATAGTCTCGCTCATTGACAGTGGGCACCGGAGAATAATCGAGGAACTGTGGAAGGAATTGGAAAGCAGGTTTGATTTACCCCATCTATACGAAGAGCCCCTGGCCCATTTCTCCTATCACGTAGCACAGCAATATGACCTGAAGCGACTCAAAACGGTCATAGCGCAGTTTGTGAGTTATAAAAGCAGCTTTACGGTCAGGACCGAGGGTTTGGGGATGTTCAACAAGTCAGAACCGGTCATATATATCCCGGTGGTGCGTAATCCGCAGCTTGCCACCTTTCATCGTTCGTTGTGGGAATTGGCGACCCCGTGGTCTTCGACTCCTCTCAGCTACTATCATCCTGATTGCTGGATGCCGCACATCACCCTGGTTCACGGCAATATTTCCATGGAGAAACTGCCTGAGGTGGTGAGTTTCCTGGCTTCTCGTGACTTCAACTGGGAGATTGAAGTATCCAACATATCCATCATATGCTCTACCTGTTCCAAGATTGATCCCGGGTTGATTTTTAAACTGTCGCCCCACAAAGTCGCGGAGTAACTTCGTGGGGACCCCAATCATTTTTTCCTCCAAATCCCTGTGGCTTATTCTGGATCTCCATTTGAGGAGAAAGCGAGGGGTTGACGGTTTCTCTATTTACACTACAGTATTAAGGAAACATTGAGAAATTAAAAAGGAGACAGTAAATGCCTGATCTAGGAACCAAGTACATGGGACTCCAGCTGCGCAATCCCCTGCTGGTGGCAAGCTGCAGCCTGACCGCTACGGTCGAGGGCGTGAAAAAGGCTGCCGACGCCGGTGCGGGCGCGGTGGTGCTCAAGTCGCTGTTTGAAGAACAGATTGAGGCCGAAGTGGACGAGGTGGCCGATAGCAGCTGGCTGCCCGGACATCCGGAGGCGTTCGACTACGTTCGTAAGATGGGGGGCGCCTTGAGTTCGGTCAAGTATCTCGAACTGGTAAACGAGGCCAAGAACGCCGTAGACATTCCGGTTATCGCCAGCCTTAACTGCGTTACCCCCAGGTGGTGGATTAACTACGCACGTAAGCTGGAAGACGCGGGCGCAGACGGGCTGGAGCTTAACATCTCCATCCGTCCTTCCGACCCGGAGCGCACCGCAAAGCAGATCGAGAAGCTTTACTTCGACATCCTGGAATCGGTGAGATCCAGGATCAAGATTCCCATTGCCGTAAAAATCGGGCCGTACTTCACCTCGATGGGACACGTGGCAACTGAACTGGCCAATCGCGGCGCGGATGCGCTGGTGCTTTTCAACCGGTTCTTCAGACTGGATATAGATATCGAGAAGATGAAACTCGTTTCGGGTAATCCCTTCTCCAGCCCCGAGGAGATGGGACGCACCCTGCGCTGGGTGGCCCTGCTGGCCGGACGTATCAGGGCCGATGTCGCCGCCTCCAGGGGGATTCACGACGCCGACAGCCTGATTAAAATGCTGCTTGCCGGCGCCAACGTGGTCGAGATGTGCTCCGCTTTCTATAAAAACGGAATAGAATACGTATCCACCGTGCTCAAAGGCCTGCAAGACTGGATGGCCAGGCACAACTTTGCCGACATCGAGGCGTTCCGGTGCAAGCTGAGTCAGGAGGAAAGCGAGCATCCCGAGCTTTACGAGCGTTTGCAGTACATCAAGGCGCTTACCGGGATAGAATAAAAGTATCCCAACAGAATGCTACATCTTCTGTCGGGGACCCTGAATGTTGTCGCTTAAGACTCCTTTGAGTCTCCTGGAAGTTCCTGGCGGAACCTCCGCAACGAGGCACTCGCTGCACTCCAGAACCGATAGGGT
>JAUVJT010000066.1 GCA_030592225.1 Candidatus Stahliibacteriota bacterium
AGTTAAGGGAATTATAGTCTCGTTTAACGACTTGTCAAGTACCTAAACAGTTAATTAGACAAACTAAACGTCTGGTTGTTTTGTGTGTTAGGTACGGCAGGGAAATGTCTGGTGTTTCTAAGACTATGTATCTTAGTGGGTTGAAAACAATAAAGGCGGCCTTGCAGCCGCCTTTATTGTCGTGTTCCGTAATTTAATACAAAACAACCTTGCCGGTAATCTCCAGTTCTTTGATGCTTGCCCGATAGAAGTAGACCCCGGGTTGCTGCGATATCCGGAAGCGGACTTCTCCGTCTCGATGTTTCTGTGATGAGGCCATTACCCGTTGTCCTGCGGCGTTGTAGAGGAGGAATCTTACTTCGTCATCACTTGGGGCTACGGTTAAAGAGACCTCCACCTCTCGTCCTATGTAAGTCATGGAGACGTTGGGTAGATACGTCGGTGGGGTTTCTGCAATGCCGCCGGTGCTCTCGTTGCGGTAGTAGTGCAGCCGACCGCCGGTTACCAGATAAAGGTCAAGATCGCCGTCGCCATCGGCATCGCAAAGGGCAGGGTTGCCGTTGACTCCAAGACTCTTGAATACCTCCTCGTGCTTATGCCAGCGGGGATTGGCCTGGCCGGAGTTGAAGAACGCAATCAACCCCTGGTATCCGGTATTAACTGCGAGATCAGGCAGGTATAATTCGTTGTCGGTTATATCTCCCGGCGTCAAAAAGGTGATTCCGGAACTGGGCAGGCCCGTTATGAAATCGTCGTGATATTCATAGATAGGTTCATCATCAGAAGCGATGTTAATAAAAGCTACTACCGTCGAGTCCTCCATATTGCTGATTAATTCACCTATCACGTCGTTGTCTCCGTCGCCGTCGATATCCAAAAAGCAGGAGGGGAAAAGGTCCGGAAGATCGTCAAGTGCCCCTTCGGATTCAATCCAGTCGGGTTCGGTCTTTGTACCATGATTCAGGTAAAGCTCGTGATATCCTCCGCAATGGTTATACCCGGTATCTGTATTGACGATATTTATAACGTAGTCAATCAATCCGTCGTTATCGAAGTCCAAGTACTGTAAGTGTCCCTTGGTTTCTATAATAGCGTAATCGCAACTCAGGTAGTAGTATCGTTTTTGTAGTCTCCATTCCGTGCCCTCTTGATTTTCAGAACAGAAATGGCTGAAGCAAGGGTATGTCCACCCCGGGTGGCCCCAGATGTCCATCTGGTATTCATATCTAACCATTGCCAATTCTGGCAGGTCGTCATCATTCACATCAGATGCTGCAGGATAGCTGCCAATGATACCGCCCCATACTTGGGGATGATTGAAGTCATACGAAATTCCTTCACCGGTATCAGTTCCCGGGATATAATGGTATGCGTCACCGTAATCCATCTGTGTTATGAGGAGGTCTATCACACCGTCGTCGTTCCAATCGAGTACGTTCATATCCTCCAGTTGATTAAACTCTTCCATGCCCGAAACGTAATTCTCTTCCCACTCCGGAGAGTCCCCGGTACCGTTGTTTACCAGGACCCTTATGTCACACCAGTAAGGAGGAGGGTCGGCCCAGTTCCATTGAGTGTAGAGAATATCCCAGTCACCATCGTCTTCCCAGTCGATCCAGTTGGGATGTTCGAAATGCTCAAGATAGCCGGGATGGAAAGGTGGATCGCGATCCACCGGTATGTAAGTCGAATCAAACAACCAGGAAGGTTGCTCGGGAGTTCCGGTATTCCACCAGAAGCCTGGGAAAAGGTCATACTCGTTGTTCCCCCATCCGCCCAGCATGTCCAGGTCGCCGTCGGAATCAACGTCGGCAAAGTCATGGTGCATGGGGATTGGGTTTTCCAAATCGTCGAACAGGGATAAATCAGGTTCCCAGGCGGTATCGATATTTACATAACCGATAAGCTCGGCGCCATGCCGGATTATTATTTCTTCGATTCCATCCCCGTTCAGGTCGCCAGTTCCTAGGGCTACTATTCCCGTGCTATCGATACCATTGATTAATGTAGGATTTTCTTCCCACAACGGATTACCTTTTGGGTCGGTGGTATTCTCAAATGCTTCGAGATGAGGTTCTGAGTTGCTTTCCCAGTAACTCACAATATCCTCATCGCCGTCCCCGTCCAGGTCGGTAAACGTCATTTCCTGCCAGGCTTGGTGGAACTCAAGTCCCATACTGATCTGGTTGGTTGCGTCTACCCATATCCATTCTGCAAAAAGGGTCAGTAACACAAAGATGAACATAATTGCCTCCAAGCTTGATTGTTTACAAATTACTATAGCTCATGGATGATGCTTGTCAAGTAGAAAATCAGGGTAAGAAAAACGCTCCCCGAGGGGAGCGTTTATAGCGCTATGGGGATTTGAACCCCAGTCCCCTGGCTGAGAACCAGGTATCCTAGGCCAACCTAGACGATAGCGCCGTTACGTTTAGTTCGCTGTTATCACTAAACTCGTCGTCAGGTATGAATTTTATCCATCGAGCCTGAATTGTCAAGGTCATAGATGATTGGACATAAGAGGTGGGAATGGAAATCATCTGCTGTTTCATCTCTTACCGGTAAAACTGCTCAACAGCAGAATAACCCCTAAAGGGCTTGCAAGATTCGTATTTTCGCGTAAACTTTATGGTAGGGAGTTTATGGGTGTTACGTTATTGATGGAGAGAATAAAGATACCGTCCCGGTGGCGGCAGACTAAGAAGAAATTTTAAGGAGGCATCATGAAGCTTGCGTGGAGAGTCTTGGCATTTCTCCTGATTGCAGGGGTATTTACTTCAGGGTACGCCAAGCGAGGCGACCGTTCAAATGGACGATTTTCAGATGAACCTTTCCTGCTGGTGGTCGGAATTGTTCCAGGCAGCGTTGCCGATCAGCTGGAGATCAAGGAAGGCGACATCTTACGTTCTTACAACAAGAACTGGGTGCAGTCCATAGAAGAACTCGGGGCGGCAAAGAAGCTGGCTGTGGATTCAGTCGAGGTCATATTTGACCGCGGCGAGGAAACCTTGAGTTTTATCTTTCCCGCGGGTCCGTTGGGACTTTATCTGGAGCAGCGTCTACCCGAGCTTGAGTATGCATCCGATGCAGTCATTCTGCAAGGGATAGGTCCCCTGGATGAAATGGAAGGAATGAACAGTTCATTCATCCTTAGTCTGACCAGAACTGCGAATTACCTGCGGGATACGCTCGACTATACCATGCTTATGGGACTTTCGGGTGCCGCTTTCCGCCTTCAGATGCATCGCACCTGGGATATGGCGGCAATACTCGCTTCTGAGGGTTATCGCTGCGATATTGCAGCCTTGCAGGCTTTGGGATACGAGTATAGGTATCTTGAACTGCAAAGTAATATGGGTAACGTCGAGGCCGTGCGTAAAGCCATAACCCAGATGATAGATGCCGGCAGTCCTGTTATTGCTTTCCAGGTAATAGAATTTCCCGACTGGGGGATTATAACCGGGTATCAGAAGAACGGACGGCAGATTATTGTTCGCGCCTACGACAGCAGACGCGCGGGTTATACTCTGGCTGAGAGTTTCCCCAAGAAGATATACCTTATAGAAGGGCGAGACGTACCGCCAACTTTGAAGGAAGCCATGATTCGTTCCTTTGTGATAGCCCAGGAGGTTCTTGAGACTGAACAGGTTGGAGATTACTATTGCGGTCTTAAAGCCATCAACAACTGGATACAGGCTCTTGAAACCACCACCTTCCAGGGTCTCAGGCCGGAAGATTTCGACAGGATCCTCGATGCAAACGCCTGGATGTACAGGCAGCTGGCCGAGGATCGCGGCTTCGCCGCCGAGTATGCCAAACGGATAGCGTCGGAGTTTCCCGATATTCAGGATAAGCTGTTGGGAATTGCAGATCTGTACGTCACCGAGGCGGAATATTTGAATCTGGCATTTGACTCTGAGGAAGGCTGTCCTATTGTCTGGACGATGGATATCGAAAGTCAGTTCGACTGGACTCCACAGATGCGCATGCGTCAGATTAACTATCTGCGTTTCGCTCGAGTCAAGGAGGACGAAGCGCTCAAGCTCTGGCGTGAGATTAACGCCATCTATAACCCCGAACCAGAAGAAGAGGTTCCGGAAACCACCGAAGAGGTCACTGAAGAGACAACCGAGCCTGAAGTCGAACAGCCCGAAGAGCAGCCCCTGGAAGAACCGGAGCCTGAAGAACCCGAACCTCAAAGGTTCCACGGGGAAGCCCAGTAGCGGTAGAGTCCTCCTTCAGTCGGAATTTCCGCTGGTCGGCCGTAAGGATGTATGATGTCTCCTGCGCGGTCACAAGATAAGCCGTTAAGTGTCGTCAATCTAAAACGGGGGGGATTGGGTACAATTATCCTTGTGGCATGGCCTGTCGCGTTATCCACCCTGCTTACCCAGTTCATGATAATCGTCGATACCTTCTGGATAGGTCGTCTGGGGACAGTGGCGTTAGCCGCCGTGGGGGTGGCTGGTTCGGTGTTTGGCGTTATGGTTGCCCTTTCCCAGTTGGTTAATGCGCCTGTTATGGCGTTCGTGGCCCGTTTTTCAGGGGCGGATGATCGAGCCCAGGCGCAGGGGGCTTTGTTTCATGGCCTGCTGCTTGCCATGTTTGTCTCATTGGTTCTCGCAGCCGTGGGTATTCCTCTGAGTAAATCAATTCTTTCGTTCTTTGGGGCGGCCCCCGAGGTCATGCAGCAAGGAATCGGGTATCTTAAGATTCTGTTCTTTATCCTGCCGTTCGTTTATCTTGCCGGTGTTTCCTTTATTGCCCTTCAGGCGACAGGCGATACCATCTCACCACTTTTGGTTTCCCTGGGTACAAACATCTTAAATCTTGCTCTCGACCCCTTGCTGATTTTCGGCTGGCTGGGATTTCCCAGGCTGGGTTTGATGGGGGCTGGGGTGGCGACTGCTGTCGCTTCGCTGTTGAATGTGACTATTTCGCTCGCTATCCTGTGGCGCAGGGACCTCCTTAAGTTTATGCCGGTTCGGTTGAAGGTATTGGGGCATTTTGTCAAGATTGGTTTCTTTGCCATGATTCAGGGAATTACCAGGCCGTTGACCGGAATGGCGATGTTCTACATCGTCGGCCTGTCCGGACTTGTTGCGCAAGCTGCATTCACCGTGGGTTTGCGGATTATTGGCATCCCCTTTATATTTATTACCGGGCTTACGGTGGCCACCCAATCGCTTGTGGGGCAGTATCTCGGCGCGGGTTCTCCCCAGGGTGCATCCCGCATTGTCAGGCTTAGCGCACTTTCCGGCATGATGCTGCAGCTTATCCTTTCAATCATTCTGTTCCTGGGAGCTTCCTGGCTGATTGGTCTGTTCAGCCCTTCCCAGGCTGAGGTCATAACAATTGGCGCCTCCTACCTTCGCGTCCTGGCGCCTTTCCTGTTGATTGCGCCCCTGTCCATGACGTGGGCGGGCGCTCAGTACGGGGCGGGCAAGACCATTGGTCCTGCAATGGCGGCGGTGGGGGCAAACTGGATAGTTAAGCTGCCTTTGGCCTACGTATTAAGCCGGATAGCGGGGATGGATACCACCGGGGTATGGCTGGCCATAGGTGCATCGGTTGTTGTGGAGGCGGCGATTAACGGAGCCTACTTCGCATCAGGCGGCTGGAGGAGGAGTAAGCTTACGTGAAGTTACGCCGGGCAGTTCCAAAGGATCGCAAAGCCATCCTTGAGATAGCTTCTTTAACATGGGAAGGGTGGGATTACGTACCCATGTTTCTTGATGAGTGGATTGCAGAAGGCGGGTTGTACGTAGTCGAGCAGGAAGAGGAGATTATAGGCATGACCAAGACCACCGAGATATCGCCCGGTGAATTGTGGCTGGAGGCCATCAGGGTGGCACAGAAACATCGCAATAGAGGTCTGGGTCGTGAGATTGCCGCCGAGCAGCTCAAACTGACACTTGCTGCAAATCCCAAAAGCATTCGACTTTCCACCGCTGACGTAAACACGGCCAGCTTGAAGATTATTCGTCACCTGGGTTTTCGCGAGTACGCGGTGTTCGATTATTACGCGTTGGGAGGAATTCCAAGTTACGACAAGACTCTTGATTTTGAACGGGTGAAGCAGTTAGGCGAAGATGAAGAGAACAAAAAAGCATGGCAATTGGTCAGGCAAAGCGAGGAGTATATCGTTTCCAAAGGACTTTTGCCCCATACCTGGAAATTCTCTGAATGGACAGAAGGGCTTTTCAGAACACTGGTTAGCAAGAAATATGTCTACGCCACCCATGACAGGAAAGGAGTCCTTGTGTTGCTGCCCAATCGTTATAGTCCTGCCAGTCTTGAGATTGCTTTTCTGGACGGGGATGAGGAATCAGTTAAGGTGTTGGGTAATTTCGCCCTGAAGGAGATTGGTTCCGCCGCCGAGGAAGACGTGCGCACCGCCGGGTTTGCCGCCGGCGACCGCAAGCGGGAGATATTTACGATGCTGGGCATAAAACCCCGCGAAGACCTGAAAAAGGTGTACGTCTTTGACTATCCTTTGGGTAAGAAGTGATTCCTGCCGTCTACCTCTCATCTATTTCCCGGCAGTGATCTCGATGGATTACCTTGACTTTATGCAATGGATTGGGATAATTGCCTGATGCGCAAGATATTGATATTCGGATTGTTATTTCTGATAGGGTGCTGCGGGTATTCCACACGATCCCTTTTACCCGGTTATCTCAAGACCGTCTACGTATCCGACGTAGATAACAAGACCCTGCGTCCTTTGCTGGGCGAGAACCTGCACGATGGATTGGTTACCGCTTTTTCCCGCAACGGGCGTTTGCGTGTTTCATCAGACGCCTCGGCTGACCTCGTTCTTAAGATAACCATTACCGGTTACAGTCGCAGCGCCGCGGTTTACGACGCTTCCCGCAACGTATCACAGTGGAAGTACGAGCTGAGATTTACGGGCGAGTGCCGGGATCAGGTAAAAAATACCATACTATGGGATAGCAGGAATACGATTTCTGAGGTTCTGGACGCGGAATCCGATGAGGAAGAGGGTATCCGGCAACTGCTGGAGCGAGCGGCAGACGAGATAGTGCGCAGTATGTTGCTGGCATGGTAGGCCAGGTATTTCCGGTAACAATCGAGAAGCTGGTGATGGGCGGTGACGGCCTGGCCCACGTGCCTGACGGCCGGGTGCTGTTTGTTCCCTTTTCCCTCCCCGAGGAACGTCTCAAAGTCCGCATCGTTCAGCAAAAGAAGGATTACGTCGTGGGAACCGTCGAAGATATCCTTGAGCCATCCCCCAACCGCGTCCAGCCGCATTGCCCGCATTACGGCGTCTGCGGTGGATGCAGTCTTCAGCACGTTTCTTACGAGTGTGAAATCGGGTTGAAAGGGGCGTTTCTGGCTGAGATTTTAACCCGGCAGGCAAAGGTTGAGATTGAACCCGAAGCCGTTTATCCTTGCGCTCAGGAATGGGGGTATCGCACCAAGAGTGAGCACCCGGTGGCTCCGCACGAACCCGCCCCTTTTATTGGCTACTACCGGCGCCGCACCCACAAGGTTATTGACATCAACCAGTGTCCGGTTCTTGCCCCTTCGAGCCTGGAGGACATTGCTAAATTACGCAAGATACACGGCTCATCGGGAGAATCTTGCTACAACGAACGGGCAGGCAAGGGTAATCTGCGGCACGTTATTTTGCGGCGATCCGGTCAGGGCAAGCGGCTCATCGGCCTGGTGACCCGCACCGGCGAACTGGCAGGTGAAACCCTCAAAGGCCTGCTGGAAGAGTTTACAGACCTTGCCGGGATAGTGCACAACGTCAACACTGAACCAGGCAACCGTATACTGGGAGGGCGCACCGAGGTCGTAAGCGGTGCGGGGCATCTTACCGAGGAGATCGGCGGGTTGAAACTCAGGGTATCATTTACCTCGTTCTTTCAGGCGAATCATGCTCAGGCGGAACGAATCGTTGCTCTGGTAGCAGAATTCCTCCAGCCTGAATCAGGCGACGTCATCTGTGACGCTTACGCCGGAGTGGGAATGATAGGCCTTGGGCTGGCTCGCGATGTCAAGGAAGTTGTGGCCATCGAATCCGCATCCTCCTCAGTACAAGATGGAATCTACAACGCGGAGATAAATAATCTTGACAATGTCCGCTGGATAGGGGGTGATGCCTCTGCCGTTCTTCGGGAGGTCGAATACAACACAATCGTGCTTGACCCTCCACGCAAGGGACTCACCGAGGGGGTCATCTCGGCGGTGGTTGACGCCAGACCGCATCGTATTTGCTACGTTTCCTGCAATCCGTCAACGTGGGCGCGTGACATTACGTCTCTTAAGGGTATGGGATATGGTCTAAAACGCCTTGCCTGGCTCGATATGTTTCCCAAGACCGCGCATATGGAGTTGGTAAGTCTTCTGGAGATCACATGATGTTTTTTAAAGATGCTCTCATTCATCCCGGTTTCGGTAAATCCCTTCGAGCCAATTTGCTCATTGACGGCGAAAAAATCACCAGGATCGGTAAAGTTCAAACACCATCGGATATCCCCGTATACAAAGATAAAGTAATTTTGCCCGGATACATAGACTCGCACATCCACCTTCTGGAGTATGGTCTTTCCCTCATGTTTCTCGACCTGCGTGCAGTCAGGAGCAGGGAAGAGTTTTCAGATTTGCTCTCCTCCTACCTTCCTCAGGCACGCAAGCTTGGTTTCCTGTACGGGTTCAATCTTGCCCCTGAAAGGCTCAGGGAATTGAACTGGGAGCCTGCTACCTCTGAGTTGGATAAGGTAGCCGATGACGTTCCAATCTTTGTTCGCCGGGAAGACGGCCACTCGGTTTATCTTAATACCAGGGCGAGGCGCTGGCTGCTTTACGATCAACCCATAGCCGAAGCCGATACCCCTCTGGTTGGGCGTTTCAACAAGCTCGCCGTGGAGCGCATGCAGGAACGCGTCCCCGGAGAGGTCAGAAAGGACGCTTTTCTGAAGGCGGGAGCGGATCTTCTCCAGCGGGGGGTTAGCGCCGCAGCGGTTATGATAGCCGATGATAACAGCCTCGATGACGTAGAAATTATACGTTCGATAGGGGATAAGCTGGGTATAGAGACGGTTCTTTTTCCGCAGAGTCGTGACGTGCAGAAGGTTTGCGATATGGAGCTTACCCGTCTGGGCGGCTGCATTTTGGTAGACGGCGCCTTTGGGTCACGCACCGCCGCGCTTCGCGAACCGTACAGCGACGCGCCGGGCAACATGGGTATCCTTTATTTTTCCCGCAGGGAGATTAACGCGCTGGTCAAATGCGTCGAAGAGGCCGGTTTGCAAATGACGTTTCACGCCATAGGGGATGAAGCGATAGGGATTCTCATTGATGCCTATGAGGAGTTCATCGAGCCGGGCAACCCCAAAAGGCACCGAATTGAACATGCCGAACTGCTCCTGCCCGATCTTATCGAGCGAACGGCAAAACTCAATTTGATTCTGGGCGTGCAGCCTGCGTTCCAGGCGATATGGGGGCAGGAGGGGGGCATGTACGCGGCCAGGTTGGGTGAGCGCCGCCGCTGGACCAACCCCTTCCGCTCCGAGCTTGACGCGGGTATCAGGATAGCGGCAGGTTCTGACGCTCCCATAACCACGCCCGACCCTGCGGAGGGCATCAAGGCGTTTCTCAACCATCCGATTGCTGCCGAACGCATTACATCCGGGGAGGCTCTCAAAGCCTACACCTATTCAGGCGCCTACGCTCTCCATATGGAAGACCGCATCGGCTCCATCAAAGAAGGTCTGCAGGCCGACCTGTTGGTGTTCGACGACGATCCCTTCACCACCCTCGACTTTCACCCCCAGGCGGTTATCCGCCGGGGCAAGCTGGTCTCGGGTTCTATTTAGCGACCTCCCAAACCGCTTCAATAATCAATCCGTTCTTGAACACGTCCCAGGTGCGGCGTTTCCAGATAAGGGTGTCGCCCTTTCGTTCGTCAGCGTTGTGTGCAAAGATAACTTCTGGTAATACCAACTCCTCGTGCCAGGTGTAGGCGTCTGGATCAAAATCACCCTTCAACTCCATTTCGAACTCCCCACTTGGCGTGTACCTTTTGTACCAGTGAAACCTATTTCTTTCAGAGACAGTTTCCTGTGTAAAATGAAAGCTGTCGGGATTGAATCCCAGTAAGTCTGCCGCAGCAACAGGATTTTCGAACACAAGTGGCGAATTAAAACGGCCTTCCATGTGAAGCTTCAATGTAGTATCTATCGTATCTACTGCAAAGCTAAGGGTCTGCCAGCCCGATATGGTGTCAAGCTCTTGTTTGAGATCATCAAACGTAATGCTGTCTTCTTTA
>JAUVJT010000083.1 GCA_030592225.1 Candidatus Stahliibacteriota bacterium
CAATGGGGTTTTCTGCAACCGCTATGCTGCCCAGGGAATCGGTTTTGACCACCCACATGTCGGTTCCACCGGATCCAAACGACGAAGTGTATCCGGTTAGCAGGTATCCGCCGTCGGAGGTGAACTGCACGCATCTGCAGCGCTCATCGTCAGGTCCTCCATATGTTGCAGTCCAGGTTGTATCGCCTTGAGGGTCTGTTTTCAGCAGCCAGAAATCAGCTTCACCTTCACCAAAAGAGGAGGTAAATCCTCCTACGATAAAGCCGCCGTCTGAGGTCTCTTCAACCCATTCGCCTGCCTCACCGTTATCTCCGCCGTAGGCTTTGGTCCACAGGGTGTCGCACGTTTTAAATTCACCGTATTCAAGTTGGGTGATTTTCAGGAACCACAGATTGAGGTCCGTACCCAAATCAGCCATGGTTGTGGTCCTTCCCGTAACGATATAATTCCCGTCCGCCGTCGGCAGTCTGGAGAAGATGGCGGGGTTGAACGGTGAAGGTGTCATGGTAGGAACGCCACCACAGCGTGTCTCCTTCCGCGTTCAGTTTGTACAGACATACGTTTGGACGCGGAGGCATGGTGTCTGTGTGTCCGGAGTTTATGAACTCCCCGACAAAAAAGACCTCCCCCTGTGCGTTAATACGGGAGCAGGATATTCTTTCCACCAACTGGGTTCCGTAAGTATACATCGCCTCGGCGTCGCCTTCTGAATCCAACTTCATTACCCAGAAATCTTCCTCACCGGCGCCAAAGGATTTTGTGTTTCCAACAACGATATAACCGCCGTCAGTTGCCTGATGTCCACCCACACCCCAGTCATCGTCTCCCCCTCCGTAGAAGCGGCTCCAGCCTGCGTGAGCAAGCTGAAAGGCTCCCGAAAAAAAGAGCCCTGTTAATATAAAGGTATACGAGAACTTTTTCATGGATATACTCCTTTGATAGATTTGGTTCATTCCATCCCTCCTTACCTTAAGGTTGTTATTCTCATAATATGCTCCACCGAGGGGAGCTATCAAGCGTACCCATACCTGTTATCAGTCAAGCAGAATTACCCTGTGGGTAGAGGCGGATGCAGCAGACTCAATCCTGATGAAGTAGACCCCGGAGGGGATGCCTTTACCCCAGGTTATTTGACCAGACGATTCGCAGGCGTGCAGTTCGTCAATCTTGCGCCCTAAAGCGTCGAACACCCCGGCGTGAAAACCTTTGCCCGGATTATTGTAGATAAACCTGATTTCTGATCCTACCGAATTAACCGCGTGCCAATCGGTTCGAACCGGTTCGTCCGGTTCTTCTCCCACACTCATCCCCAGAGAATCCACCTTGACTACCCATATGTCCTTGTCTCCGGAGCCAAAAGAAGAAGAGTACCCGGTCAGGAGAAATCCTCCATCCGAGGTACGGCGCATATCTTCACAGATATCGTTTTTTTCGCCGCCGTAGGTCCTGTCCCATAGTTTTTTGCCTGTCGAGTCTGTCCTGATCAGCCAGAAATCGGCTCTTCCCGCCCCGTAGGAATCGGTACAGCCTCCTATCGCGAAACCGCCATCATCGAGGAAAATTACGGACTTGCCTTCTTCATTGCTGATGCCGCCGAAACATTTTGTCCAGTCGGTGTTAACCAGAAAATACTCCTCGTAACGGAACTCCGCAACCTTAAGGAGCCACAAGTCCATCCCGCCGGAGCCGAACGACTGGGTTCGACCGGTAATAATGCAGCAGGTATCGTACATTGCCTGTACCGAAAGACCTTCGTCAATTACCTCGCCTCCGAAGGTTATGGACCATATGTGATTTCCTTCCTGATCGATTTTCATCACCCATACATCCGCAGGTTTGTATGGATATGGAATATTGCTTGATCCGGTTACGAAAAAATTACCTGCAGGAGTTTCTGCAATGGAATACCCTTTAAGAATCGCATATCTGGAGCATACGGAATCGTTGTCGCTGAGCAAATTTCCGCAGGAATCGGTTTTTATAATCCGGAATTTATATGGGAAGATAGTATCGGTAGTGTCGATGTTGTTAGAACCAATGACAAGCCCTCGATCAGAGGTTTCGATGATACAGGTTTCTATATCGATTCCTGGAAAGCTGAAGTTTTGTCCCCAGATTGAATCTCCATTTTGATCAAGTTTAATCAAACACAGGGTGGGGAGGCCTGCATCATCGGCAGGGCAGCGGGTGTGGCCGTAAATAACGCACCCACCATCCGAGGTCGGTACCATCAGGGTCGCAGTATCTTCAAACTCGCAGCCGAAGGTCTTGAAGTCGAGTTCCTTGCCGTACCTGTCGGTCTTGAGCCAGAATATATCCGTCCCGCCCCTGCCGAATGACTCGGTGTACCCGGTAAAGGCGTAGTTGCCGTCTCGCAGCTCACAACCGGCAAATCCCCAGTCATCATCTGCCCCACCGTACACAGCAGTCCAGGCAAACAGTCTGCCGGCAATCAAAATAATGCCTGCTAACCACAATCTTTTCATCTTCGCCTACCTTATCAGAACGGCCTTGCAGACGGTTCTATCTCCATTACCCGCTTTAATGAAATATACCCCTGGAGAGTGGTGTTGGCCCCAGTGTATCACACCCGATGGTGAATCCGAATGAACCTCGTCCACCTTCCTGCCTGAGGAGTCAAAAATATCGGCATGAAAACCGCGGGGATGATTCTCGTAGCTCAGCACTATCTTTTGTCCGATGGAGGTTATGAGCAGGCAATCGGTACGATCCTCGGCAATTGGATCTTCGGCAACCCCTACCCTGCCCAGGGAATCAACCTTCAGTACCCATAAATCCTTGTCCACGGCGCCGAAGGAATAAGTATAGCCGGTAAGAAGGTAGCCGCCGTCTGCGGTCTGGGATACGCACGCGCAAAAATCCTCACCATCTCCCCCATAGGTGGCCGTCCAGGAGGTATCTCCTTGCTCATCAATCTTAAGCAGCCAGAAATCCCTGTTCTTTTCTCCTTCGTTAAACGACTCCGTCCACCCGCCTATGATGTAGCCACCGTCCGAGGTTCCCTCTATCCATGTGCCGGCATCGTTGTTATCTCCACCGTAGACCCTGGTCCACAGGGTGTCGCCCCGTTTGTACTCTTCGTATTCAATCTCGTATCCCTTGAGCAGCCACAGGTTGCTGCCGCCGTTGCCGAAGGATATGGTACGACCGGTTACGATGAAACCGCTATCCGCAGTGGACTGAACGCAGTACCCGTCATCTATATGATTTCCGCCAAATCTCCGCGTCCACAAGGTGTCGCCCAGTGAATCGGTTCGTAATAAAAAAAGATCGTTGAGTTCTGTATATGGATAGGTCTGCCTGGAAGAACCGGTAATGATGTATCCCCGGTCATGGGTTTCTGCGACCGAGAAGCCTGTGCAGGAGTAGCGGTTATCTTCATCGCCGACGGAATAAGAGTTGCTCCACAGCGTATCGCCGTATTTGTTAACCTTTGTCAGTTTATGCCTCGAAAGGACTATGAGTCCTAAATCGGAAGTCTCTTTAACGGAGTACGCAAAATCTCTCGTCAAATCTACACGAGCCCACAGTGAATCGCCGTATGCATCCAACCTGAATGTAAGTATCCCCTGAGTAGGGGCGGATAAATTGCCAGTCAATATAAAGCCGCCGTCTTTGGTAGGCTGCAGGCAAACTCCCAAATCTGCAAGGTAATATCCATACGTCCTGGAATCAATAAGCTTTCCTGTCGAGTCCAGCCTGAGCAGCCAGACATCGGTCGACCCCGGGCCAAAGAACGTGGTGGTTCCCAGTATCACGTAGTTGCCCTCAAAGGTCTGGTATCCGGACACCCCCCAATCGTCGCCCCCACCGCCATAGACGAACCCCCATCCTGCATGGAGCGATAAGACTCCAAATACAATCACTAAGAATACGGTCAGCTTTGCAGACGAATACCTTCCCATTAAATTCTCCTTTCCAGATAAGTTTGTACGCATCCATCCATTCCCGGACGACTATATTATAATAGGCCTTTGATACGGTCTGTCAAGGGGCTTTAAGTCTTCGTAAATGCGGATGTTGTGATGAAATCAGATTCGCTTGATACGTGCAGAGATTGACTTAGGAGAATCCGTGCATATCCTTCACCCATGAGGCAAGAAAAACAATTGCAGCCTGCGGGCGGATTCCGCCACTACGATCTGGTGATGACGGCGTTTGTGACCGTGCTTCTGGTCTCCAACATCGCCTCCGCCGCCCGCATCGTCAAGGTATGGATATTTACCTTTGACGCAGGCACCCTGCTGTTTCCCCTTGCTTACATCTTCGGCGACATACTCACCGAGGTATACGGCTACGCCCGTGCCCGACGGGTCATCTGGGTGGGATTTACGGCCAACGCGCTGATGTCGGGAATCATCATGCTGGTAGGACTTCTGCCCTGGGCCGGGTTCGGTCCCTCCACCGAGGCTTACCATGAAGTTCTCGGCTTTACCCCGCGCATCGTTATCGCCTCTCTGATTGCCTACTGGGTGGGAGCGTTTTCCAACTCCTTCGTTCTGGCCAAGATGAAGGTATGGACCAGGGGAAAACTCCTGTGGGCGCGCACCATCGGCTCCACCATCGTGGGGCAGGGGACAGATACCGTGGTGTTCGTTCTTGTCGCGTTCCTGGGTGCATTTGCCGGACCTGAAATCATGGCCATCATAATCTCCAACTACGTCTTCAAGGTAGGAGTGGAGGTGGCGTTTACCCCGATCACTTACCTGATAGTGGGCTGGCTCAAGCGTACCGAGGGAGCAGATTACTACGACCGCGGCACCAACTTCAATCCGTTCCGCCTGGGGATAACCCGCAGATCGCGGTCTTGATGAAAACCTTTTGTCCATGATTCTCGTCAAAACAACTGTAAATGATTTTTGGCGAGGAGGTTGAATGAATCTGTTGCCTTTGTTTCTTCTGTTCTTTAATGCGAGAACCGCCGAAGCCGTGCGCGTTGAGCACCCACCGGTCATCGACGGTGTGCTTGACGAAGCGTGCTGGCTCCAAAACCCCGGGATAACCAATTTCATGGAAAAGTACCCTGACCTTGGTGAGGAGCCGTCGGAATCAACTAAGGTAGTAATCTGCTACGACGATAAGTTCATTTACTTCGGCTGCTTCTGTTACGATTCCGAGCCTGATAAGGTGGAGGCGAGGCTCGTTCCGCGTGAGTCCGGTGGGGACGGCGACGACATCGGCATCTATCTGGATACCTACGACGACGACCGCAACGCCTTCTACTTCTCGGTAAACCCCATGGGTTTGCAGCGCGACGTTCACATCACCAACGGAGGCTGGGGATGGGATCAGAGCTGGAACGGGGTGTGGCGCTCACAAGGTTCAATTACCGAGTGGGGGTGGTGCGCCGAGATAGCGATTCCCTTCAAGACCCTGCGGTTTGCGCCAACCGATGACCAGGTGTGGGGATTGGGGATTACCCGTTGGATAACCCATAAACACGAAACCCTTGCCTGGGCAGATTACCAGGAGGGCGACCGCGGCACGAGAATTGACAGGTTCGGGGAACTGCAAGGAATCAATGGGGTCAAATCCGGACTGCATCTTGAGTTTCTGCCTCACCTTACCCAGACAGCCAGGTTCCAGGCGCCGGAACTCCTCGACACAATTTCGTTCGTTCCTTTCCAGAACGGGGTTGCCGGGCTCGATATCAAGTGGGTGATGCTTTCCAATCTTACCCTGGACGTAACCACCTTTCCTGACTACGGGCAGATAGAGGCCGACCCGGAACGAATAAACCTCGGCAGATACGAGAGTTATCTTCGCGAACGCAGGCCTTTCTTTACCGAGGGAGCCGATTTGTTCAACCTGGGGTATTTTGATCCGGTCTATACGCGACGCATCGGAGCCAAGCTGGCCGACGGCTCAGAGGTTCCCATCTGGGGGGGAGCCAAATTCACCGGCAAGATTGCGGGTACCGAAGTGGGAATCATCGAGGTCTACACCGATGAAGCCCGCTATGATTATTACGGAACAGAGACAATTGAGCCTCGATCGCTTTACTCAATCGCCAGGGTGAACCAGGATCTGTTTGCGCGCTCCAAGGTTGGTGTTATTGCGACCTCTCGCGAACAATTTGGCACTATCCATCAGGGAGATCGTGTCCTGGGCGGGGATATCGATTTAGGTATTGCCGATGACTGGTACGTGAATGGAGAGGGATTGTACTCCTTTCACAGTGACACGGCGCAGCCGGGCGGCCCCATGGGGATTCTGGGGTTCGGCAAATCCGGCAGATTCAACTTCCATACCAGCATTAGCTATACCGACAGCCTGGCCGATTTGGACGCGGTGGGATACCTGAATCGTCCCGGCCACGCCTGGGCGAACGCTAACGTCGGGTATAACGATTCCTGGGGGCAAGGGGTGCTGCGTTCGCTGTACGCCAACATGGGACCCTCGATGGGTAAAAACCTGGAGGACACTCTCATGTCCTACAACTCGTGGATGTCAATTGGAGGATCGTTTTCCAACAACTGGCATACTAATATCAATGGGTCTTTCGCGCGCAGTTACTATCAGGAAGACAGCACCCTGCGTTGGGCCAAGGGTTTCGGGGGCGGCTCCTCCTCAGACGGCACCAAGGATCTGTCGGGTGGATTATGGTTTAACGTTCACGACCAGTACGTCTACTCCGATTACCTGCCCCAGTATTTCGGGCACGTGGCCACGGTCAGCCCCAACGCCTCGTGGCGTCCGACCCACAACGTGGTACTTTCCGCCTACGGTACGATGTTCTTTACCCATCAGGAGTCGTGGGAACCCGATCCGGACGACGCCTTTCGCTGGACCGCGGGCCAGTCACTGCGCTACACCGCCACCCGTCGCCTCAGCTTCAGGCTCAACCTCCAGCAAAACACCGACAGCGAGCGCTACTCGCAGCAGCTTCTGACCACCTGGGAGATAGCGCCGCTCAGTTACTGCTACCTTGCCTCGTCGGTGAACCTTGCCGGTGATCCCGCAACCGCCAGTCCTTTCGACCTCGAGGTGAGCGACGTAACCCTTTACGCGAAGATCGTTTACCTGTTCAGGATATAGTTACTAACGCACAAACTTATATCTTTATGGATACGATGAAATCATTCAGGTTTATCTTCTTGTAGAATAACGATACATACTCGTAGGGTATTGCTCCATTATTTCATCATTGGAAATTATGATCGATGCAATCATGTAGTCGGTTACTGAGTCGTCTTCGAGCAGGGGCCAACCAGGGATAAGAGTTATGGTGTTCATTCCTTTTTCCAGTAAACCTTCATCTATGTATCCCCACAATGCATGATAGAAATCTTCAAGTTCTATCATTCTTTCCAGATCGTTGAAGTAGGCAGTATCTTCGTCAAGCAGAAAACGCCATATCTGCATGAAGTCTTCCTTCACCGAATCTGCAAGGGGTAAGTACTCTCCCCAAGGCATTTTTTGCAGAGTATCGCCGTTTAGAATAAATCCCAGGTCTGCTAAGCTTGCAAGCGCCGATTCTGTCTTAAACAGAAAACCAATCACATACGGATACTTCTCTTCATTACCAAGCCTGTCCAGCTCAAAATCGTATGAGATTTCAGTTCCTTCAGCCCCGGGTACGCGCCAATCAAAGATGCTGTCGTTGCCCACGTGGCGCACGTCGCGTTCTATTAACACCGTTTGGGGAACGTATTGCGAACAAGCAAGGAACATCAGGAGCCATGCGACTCCTGAGACAATCCGACCCTTAGACATATCATCCTCCTTAATTGATTTGTGTAAATATCTTAGTATGATTTCTGGATATGTCAAGTCTTGACTTACCTTCTGTTTCGCCTAAACTGGGGAGGAGGAAAGATGCTGCGTGTTGAACGAGCGTTAGACTACATAGAATTTGAAGGAACCGATCTTGACCGTTATCGCAGCAGATTCCTGTTTAATTCCGAGCGCGACGACACCATGGCCACCTGGTTGTTGGGCGCCTACCAGAACACCGACGGCGGCTACCCCCTTAATCTTGCCTACGGAAAACCATCCAGCATCTCGGAGACGGCCAAGATTCTGGGCTGCGCCAGTGAACTTGAGACAGCGAAGTCCCCTGTATGCCGCCGCGCCGAGGAGTTTATTGCTTCCCGCCAGCATCCCGACGGTTTCTGGCAGGAGCGCTTCTCCCAACTGGACCTTGAAGACCAGATGGGCGGCGAGTGGGGCAGATTGTGGCTTTCTGCCTACGTCGGCCGCCAGCTATGCCGAACAAGCCTGCTCGACAGCATGGAAATCAAAAAGGTTCGCAACTACCTGCTCAGCCTGCGCAAGGACGGCAATCGCTTCACCACCTCGCCCTGTATCCATTTCCTTGCCATGAGTTTTTTTGCCTTGCTCGACGGCGCTCAATGCGGTCTGGTGCGGGAGTCGCTTCCCTTTGCCATGGAAAATTTCACCGCCTCATCGGAACCCAGGCTCATTGAACTTCAGGCAACGTGCTTGCTTGATGCCGGTGTGCCCGCCGGGCACGAGATTCTGCAAAACGCCAAAAAGCGACTGCTGAGCGTACAGGCTGAAGACGGCGGCTGGGGGGAACGCTACAAGGGACTGCGGGTACGTACCACCATCGACGTGCTCAAACTGCTCCTTGAACTTGGAGCGTGGCGTTTGGTTGAGGGCGTCTAGGTGGCTATCCGAGACCGACGCGAAGCGGCGACCAAAGGAAGCTTCAATGTCTAAAAACCACAGATTACAACTCCCTATGGTCGTTTTCCTTCGGTTGAACTCCTTACAGTCGTTGTCCTGCGGTAGGGCTCCCTGCTGTCGCCCTCCTTCGGTATCATAGACCAGGAGAAAACCTTGACTCAGGCAAGTTGCGTAGATACATGCCTTATCGTTGCTCGCCGATTTTCGCTCTGTA
>JAUVJT010000226.1 GCA_030592225.1 Candidatus Stahliibacteriota bacterium
AATCAAAACTTCAAGTCCGCTTAGCAGCTTAAGATTAGAGTTCTATCACGAGGGTTCATCCGTTTTCGACACATTCGTACCACCCCCAAAGGATTCAATCCTCGTCGGCATTTACCTGGTTGGTTTCCCCACCGGTACGATAAGAGGAACGGCAACTGGTATAGGACAAGACACCACATTGACTCCGGGTAATGCATTCTTTGACTTTACGATAGAAGCAAGCGAACTTCTGTCGACGGCGATGGTCTTTGCCGCCCCTAATCCGGCGTCCGATGAGGTAATTATATACTTTACGTCCGGGGAGGACGTAACTGCCAACCTCAAAGTTTATACCATCGACGGACAGGAGGTGTACAGGTCTGAAGAGATCGAAACGGTTGGAGGAATACGGTCGGAGGAATTCAGGATTGATGTTTCTGACTGGCCGGTCGGGCTTTACCTGTTTGTTCTTCAGGTCAGGAACGAGGAAGGTAGACGCGCCGTGGTAAAGAAGATATTCGCGGTGATACGATGAGGCTTCTTTTACTTTTTATGACTGCCATGCCCTCACAAGGCGTACGCGAACTGCTTATTCCCGTCTCCCCCATCCAGGCGCTTTACGCAGAGGCGCTGACCGCCTCGCAGGAGCGGGGCGCGTTCATTGCCAACCCGGCGCTTGCAGTCAAAGAACCCTATCCCTGCCTGCACGTCGCGCACACCGAATGGTTTGCAGGTACGCGCAGGGAGCGGGTTGATTTTCTCCTGCCCAAGACATGGGGTACGCTGGGCATAGGCGCAAGCGGTTTTCACGTGTGGAACATTGAGCACCGTGACGATCCGGATGACGATCCGCAGACGTTTTCTGCATACAATACCAGCCTGGGAATAAGGTACGCCCGAAGCATGGGAAAACTAACCGTGGGTGTCGAGACCGGGTTGTTTATCCAGCACATCTATACTTACTCCGCCACGGGATTTAAGGCCTCACTGGGAGCCGCCTACAACCTCACCCCCCTCACCCCCCTCCTCCCCCTCACCGTGGGCCTTTCCATCCTCGACCTGGGAGCGCCGGTAGCACTCTTTAATCAATCCTCAAAGCTTCACACCAGAATACTCCTCGGCACCTCGTGGAACCCATCGCTGCCTTTCAATACCCAGGTCGGCGTCTCATACGCATTCGATGGATCGCTGGACGCATCGGCGGGGATAGGCGGCGTACTGCTCGATATTCTGCATCTTTACGCAGGGGGAGGATTCGGCGCCCATCCCCGACTGGGCGCGGGCATGGCTCTACAACTCAAGCAACTTCAATTTGCCTACTCTTCCATTTTCAGGTGGAACATAGGACTAACTCACCACATCGGAGCATCGGTTGCCTTTCTCCCTGTCCAACGTGAAGACCCTTATCTGCTTAAGATAATCGAAACATCCAAAACCTTTACCGAAATCGGCAAACGCGATATGCTGAACCGGGATTACCGGCACGCCATTGACCAGTTTGATCTCGCCCTGGTCTGGTGGCCGGATAACGAAAAAGCCCAGCAAGGTTACCTGGAAGCCATTGCCGCCGAACAAAAACGCCTAATCAGCCTGCATCTTGAGCAGGCTCGCGTCCACCAGGAAACCGGTGAATATCTGGACGCCCTGCGCGAGTACGAATTTGTGCTTTCTCTTGCCCCGGATAACGCACCGGCCTTATCCGGCAGAACCGATATGCGGCTTGCACTGGAGCAGATTCCCATACTGGCAAAGGGACAGCCACCCGAAGAAGCGGTCAAACTGTTCGATGCAGGGGTAGCAGCCTTCCGCAACGACCATTACAAAGAGGCGCTGGCCTACTGGTGGGAAATCAAGGAGCGTTTCTCGTATATAGACGAGATTGATCCGTTTCTTGACCTGGCTGCCAGGCGTCGCGACGAAAAAATTGACAGCCTTATTCTCAATTCCTACACTGCCAGAGAACTTGGCTCGCTGCGCCAGGCTTTGATGCTCCTGAGGGAGGTTTTGAAGATTGATCCCACTGAAAGAAGGGCTCTTACTCATAAAGATGAACTCACGACCCTAATCCACAGAAAAACATCGGACCTGCTCATTGAGGCAATTGAATACTTCGACGCAAGGCGCTACCGGCTGGCAGCCGAATCGTTCAACAAAATTCTCGCCCTCGATCCCGTCAATCCCACGGCGCAACGCTACCTGGATCGCATTCAACAGGAAGAAAAACTCAAACCCGATGACCTGGCCGACCTCAACGTCAGCGCTACAAGTGCCTACGCCCTGGGCGATTACGACACCGCCATACGCATCTGGGAACAGATACTTGCCATCGACTCAACCTTCAGCAACCTCCAGCGCAACCTCCAGCGCGCAAGGCGAAAGAAAGAACTGCTGTCTCCAACACCCCACCCGTAACACACCCGTAACACACCCGTAACACAAATAAAAGCTACCCAAAAGCTGGTCAAAAGCTGGTCAAAAGGTGGACAGAAGTTGGACAACCGTTCCGGTTCTTAATCGGGGTCCCCGCAAAGCTACGAAGTAGATTTGTGGGGTAGAAAAAGCTGGTCAAAAGGTGGACAGAAGTTGGACAAATCCCACGTTAACCAAATTATTCAACGCCGCACTTGACGCCAGCCGAAATTCGCTTAGACTAACCTACAAACTTAGCGAGGTAAAAAATGAGTGTGTCCAAAATTATCAAGATGTGTGTACCGTTGATCGTCCTGCTTACGGCCTGCACCAAAGGCCCGGAACCGCCCCAGCTCATCTACCCTGAGGACGAAGGGGCGCTTTTCAACAGCCCATTCGTGTGGTCGAGCGTGCCCGAGGCTGCCGAATACAACTTCCAGATCGCCCGCGACAACAGTTTCGCCGAACCCTTGCTCGATAAAATCGTTACCGACACCTCTTATACGATTACAAACACCGAGGTCTTCGAGCCGAACGTAACCTACTACTGGCACGTTTATTCAGGCGACGGCGCCGACTGGGGTGCCTCGTCAGAGATTCGCTCGTTTACCATAGCCACCGGAGGCAAGCTTTGAGGATTGGTTTGCTCGTCTCAGGGTTGATT
>JAUVJT010000212.1 GCA_030592225.1 Candidatus Stahliibacteriota bacterium
GCATCATATCTATACCCTCCCGCTCCTTCAAACTCAAATGATGGTATTCCTTGTACATACATCCTTAGGATAACGAAATCCCTCTCGTTTTCCAAGGTGTTGCACTTCATTATTGAACCCACGCAAATCTTGATTCGTGAATTGCACTTAGTTCCAATTTCGAGCAACTAAATTGGAGTTGGGTGGATAAAAGTCCAATTTGTTCCCGCTGTTACTTCTTGCTTATAACGTTTAATACCTCTTCTGCTGCATATATCTTCCGGTATTTCTTGCCGGTAATCTCACGTACAAATCCTTCCTTTTCAAGGGATTCGATGCTTCTTTGAGCGCTTTTAAAATCCACGGCTAGGACTTTTTGCATGTCAGTAATAGTCCAAAGAGGGGTAAAAAAGAAAAGATCGATTGCTTTTAGGACATTGATTGAACGATAAGATTGCCGACACCTCTCCCGCCAGTATAACTGCAAGTCTTGAAGTGCTTTCGCTCGTGATATAGCATCTTGCGATTGTTCTTTCACACCTTTGAGGAAGAATATAAGCCACTCACGCCATGCGCCCTGTGTGCTTATTTTCATAAGATGCTGGTAGTACTTCTGGTGGTGTTTCTCAAAGTATGCGCTTAGGTATAGCAGGGGCTGGGGTAGAAGCTCCCACTGAACCAAAAGGAGAGTTATAAGCAGGCGACCGATACGGCCATTGCCGTCAAGAAATGGATGCATGGCTTCAAATTGATAATGAATACAGGCAAGACGAACCAGGAGAGGATATGGATCGTCCTTCTCGTATAGATACTTCTCGAACTCATCAAGGGCCGCCTTCATTTCTTCTACAGGTGGAGAAACGAATGCAGCGCGTGTAGGAGTATCTCCCGAAGATCCAATCCAGTTCTGCCAACGTCGAAATTCTCCAGGCGTCTTATTCTGGTCGCGTACTCCTTGCATTAATATCTTGTGTATTTCCCTGATGAATCTCTTGGATAAAGGGAATTTTTGAAGTCTGTCCAATCCATACTTCATGGCGTTAACATAATTTACTACTTCTTGCACATCAGGTTCAAGCGGGCTTGGTTCAAATCCGGGGATATCTAACTGCCCGGCCTCGTAGGCATATAAGTGTTCAATTTGAGTTTGAGTTCCCTCTATTTTTGAAGACAGAACCGCTTCTCTCCTGATAAATGGATTAATAAGCAAGTTCGGGTTGAGGATTGTCCGACCCAGACCGGCTAACTCCCCTAAAGCAAGGTTAGCATCTGCGAGAACTTTGACGAGTTTCGGATCAAAGTCTATCTCAGGCGGCAGCGAATCAGGCACAAAAGCCCAATATGCTCCTTCTCCTTTACCAACCTGGATTACCCGTCCTGCGGAGCTATCCGTAAACTGCTTGGGTTCCATTTACCGCTTTCCTACGTGCAACATCAAGTATAGAATAACCGCTGCAGGCAAAATGTCAATCCAGATTGCCTTTTACGGCACTCGCCAGATATTTTCCTTGTCCTCATCCTTGAGGAATATCACCGGCGAGGTGTTAGGCAGCACCACCAGCCCAATCCGCGTCCGGCGGTTAACGTCCTTGAGATACAGGCCGGGCAACGCGTTGGTCAGTACTCCAAGTATCACTCGCGTATTTCCCTTGTGGTCCATCATCCTCAAAGAAGAGGTGCCGTAGCCGGTTGCTCCTATCATCGCCCTGGTAATGCCCTGCTTATCGGCGAATTTTAAGAATACGGTTCCGGAATCGTCCACGTAGAATCGGGCGCGTGAAGTTCCACCTTTATCCTTTAGCACTATCTTACGTGCGGCAACCTCTCTTGGTATAATCAGCGGGGTAAACTTCTCCACCGCGATGAATCCTGCCAACAGCACGAACAGGACTATGCTGACGATCATCCATGTCTTAACGCGGTGCTCCAGCCTCAGCACCCTTTTTTCTGCATCTTCCATGATCGCCTCCTTTGATTGTGAATATTCTGTTTTTCGCCTTGCGTCCGGGTCCGGATGCTGCCTAATCCTTGTTTCGTTTTCCAAGACTGGCCAGCCACTTCTTAAAATCCGATTGAGCCGAGAGGCGAAGCAGAAATCTATTCACTCCTTTAACGGTTGCATCTACCCCCTCATTCAACAGATACTTATACAACTGCCAGAAGCGGTCTAGGAACCGTCTGTAGTTATACTCGGCCAGACCGTAGAGCCACCTTAGCGTCTTTTGAGATACCCCGTCGTACAGTGGAACCGGTGAAGGGTATGGATGGTGGAAGTGGAGATACTTAGAGGTGAAAGAGAAAAGACGCACACCAACCTTTTCTTTGATAATCTGCAATAACTTCTCATGAGCCTCGACAATCAGTGTAAGCTTATCCTGGGAGAGTGGTTCGGCAATCTCAGCGATAACGTTAATTATCTTTGAGATTCCCTGGTCGGTTTTTTCGGCTGTCACTAGGGCATTAACTACCGCCAAGGTTGCACCTTTACCTATTTGACGAGACAGGCCGGCTGAGTAAGTGTGGCCAATGAACCAGACCTTAGTGTAGACTTGCCGTTTGTTCAAATGCCCGGGGAATTCCTTGGTGCAGAGATCGTATAATATCTTATCACCCAGTTCTTCTGTCCTTCGGTATTCACGCCAGGCCTTATGGTATAGGCCTATATGCTCTTCAACCTCCGGAAGTTGTCGCATTATTTTCTCCTTTGCTTCAATACTCGATGCCTCGCCTCGCTCCCACACCCTGTTTGAAGTAGTGTTTTATCTCCAGCATTTCGGTGACCAGGTCGGCGGCAGCGGCAAGCTCCACCGGCGCGCCCCGGCCGGTGCACACCACCTCCAGCCCGTGCGGACGGTTGACGATTACCTCCACGACCTCGGCGGTATCCAAAAGCCCCAGGGACAGGGTCACGTTGAGTTCATCCAAAATCAGCAAATCCACCTGTTCCTCACCCTTAAGATAGCAAAGCGCCGCCTGCCAGCCTTTATGAGCCGCTTCCTTGTGGGCAGAATTGTTTTCGGCTTCGCCGTCGCCGTCCTTGACCCAGCCTTTGGCCCCGAAGCGCAGGCACGTCACCCCAAGCGTCTTTAACGACTCAACCTCGCCCGATTCGCTAGGCTTGGCAAACTGGATGAACGCTACCTTAAGTCCTCCACTCACCGCTCTGACAGCCAGCCCGACTGCGGCCGTGGTTTTGCCCTTGCCCGGGCCGGTGTAAACCTGAAGTAGTCCTAAAGCATCTTTAGTCATAGGTAAGCATACGGGGGAGTGGGGGAGAGTCAAGGGGTTTGACAATACAACCTTTCTATATATCATAGGTTCATAGAGAAGCGAATGAAAGGTTTTTTAGTGTGGACAATAGTTGGATTCGGAATACTTGCAACGTTAACGGCCGCTTTTAGTTTTTTGAAACCGGCAGCAACAGTAAGGCTTTTGGGATCTACAGATTCTTTCATGTTTGAGACCAAAGGGGAGTAGGTTTTGGATCGAATGATACTAGTTTTAACTACTTCTGGATAAATGCTGAAGAATTACACCTCCTACATTCAACGTTGAAGTGCAACACTAAGGTTAGCGACTTCGAGGGGTGTTTTGAAACCCAGGCACTTCCTGGGTCTGTTATTAAGCCTTGAC
>JAUVJT010000234.1 GCA_030592225.1 Candidatus Stahliibacteriota bacterium
GACGCGGTAAGGGGGAATCTCTATCAACAGTTCAGGTCTGAATCCTTTTGAGGTGAAGCGCAAAATGAGCCCGATGCCGACCCACACCACGGCCAGAATGCCATAGATCAGGGCCACCGGCCATACACCTCTATCACCTACCAGGCCGATAATCATGGCCTGCAGAGCGGCGCAGGGTACGGCGATAGAAATCAAGGTGGCGGTGATGAATCTCTGCCGCTTGGTCTCCAGAATCCTCGTACCCATGATTCCGGGCACGTTGCAGCCCAGGCCAAGCAGGGTGGGTATAATCGCGTACCCGTGCAGACCGATGCGGTGCATGACGTTATCCAGAAATACCGCCAGCCTCGGCAGGTAGCCGGTGTCCTCCAGTATCGAAAGAATAAAATAGAAGCTTACGATGTAGGGAAGCACCGCTCCCAGCGGTATGAACAGGCCAGATGTCAGCACCCCGAACGACTGAAAGTAGTCTATGCCGCCGTCAATAAGATGACCTATGAGCAGGTTGTGCAGAAAACTGCCTTGTCCCAGCAGGGTGGAAAGCTTCATCATTAAGGGTGTCCATGCCCAGTCGAATAGTTTCTCCGTGCCGAAGGGAAGCTCGATCCAGGGTTCGCCCACGATGCCTATGCCGCCGCCTATCAGGAATTCGCCCAGGAGCCGGATAAGGGAGAAGGAGATAATAAGTACAAGTATCGCTACCAGACCGCCCCATACAGGATGCACGCTCACATCCTCCAGCCATTGGCCAAAGGTGTGATGGTGGTGATGCAGAACCTGGACCTCGTCCACTATCTTGCCGACTTTTGACCATACTTTTTCTTCGGGGATGTGCTTGTGTCCCTTGTGGTTAGCTTCGGGGTGATGGAGTACGTGGGGATGGTGACCCGGATGAGTTTTGTCGGGTTTGGGTTTTGGGGACTCCTCAACGTTTAAGGAAAGCGTTGCTAAAATCAATCGCTTGACACCCTCACCAGTTCGTGCAACCGTGGGGATGACCGGGACGCCTAACCGCTCGGCCAGTTTGGCTACGTCTATCTCAATTCCCTTGTGCCGAGCCTCGTCGCTCATGTTCAAGGCCACCACCATGGGCTTGCCCTGTGCCAAAAGCTCCATGGTAAGGGTCAGGTGACGCTCCAGATGGGTGGCGTCCACCACGTTGATTATCCTCACCGCGTCGTCAATCAAATCGATCGCAACCCGGGCTGCGGCGTCCAGCGGCTCCAGGGAGTAGGTCCCGGGCGCATCCACCACGTCGTAGTTGTCGTTGGCATACCGCATTTTGCCTGCGGTGTAGCCGACCGTGGTTCCCGGATAATTCGACGCTATGGTGCGGATGCCGGTCATGCGGGAAAACAGAACGCTCTTGCCAACGTTGGGCTGGCCCACCAGCAGGATGTCGGATGATATATGTCTTCTGGGACCGGGTTTCCTACTCCGATTGGCTCTAGCCATCGGTGGAGTCCTCTAAGTTTTTCCGAGTATGTATCCTTCTTCCCTGATGTCCTCTCCGGCGACCTCCCGGCCTGGGTGGGCGAGACGCATAGCCGCCTCCACCGTTGCCTACGATTATGTGACGGGCCATTCCTCTTCCTATCGCCACCTGGGCTCGGTTGATGAGTATGATTATCGGGCCGCCCAACCCTACCCGGGAGAGTTTCTTCACGCGCTGTCCCTCGGCCAGACCCAGTGCCCGCAGACGCGCCTGCATGCCTCGCCCGCCGCGTATCTCCACGATCTCCGCTTCTTCATTTACGGAAAGATCTGAAAGCAGCTTCTCATTCATCACTAAGCGCCCTCTTCAGTTCAGCGGCAAACCCGGGGTCTTCCTTTGTCTTGCGCTCTATGAAATCGAGAAGCTTGGTAATCTTACCTGTGGTCTTATCGTTGAGGTGATGCTCGATCCCGCACGCGGTGTCCTCTGCCAGCTTAGGGGGCATACCCAGGGTTTCTGCAAAGAAATGGTAAAGAACTTTGTGTTTGGAGTAGACGGACTCGGCTTCCCTGCGGCCTTCAGGGGTTAGCTCGATATGTCCGTAAGACTCGTGCTCGACAAGTTTAAGCCGGGTCAACTCTTTAACCGCGGCGTGGGCGCTGGGGCTTTTGACTCCCAGCCGTTCGGCCAGATGCTTGGTGCGAACAAAGCGATTCTCTCTTTCACATAAGAGTATCGCCTCTAAGTAATCCTGTAGACCCTCAGTCAAGGCTGTCATTTTAGGCTCCTCTAAAAATATTAGTTTAACCTAATTGTAGGCCGAGTTAAGGGTTTGTCAAGGGATAACTGCTCATTTAGTGATGAAAAAATGCAGGGATAATAAGGAAAGAAGCGGCGTTACCTGTAGCGCCGCTTCTTATAAAAAGATGGGAGGAGGGAATGGAGGCGAGCGGACTTGAACCGCCGACTTCCTGCTTGCAAAGCAGGTGCTCTCCCGACTGAGCTACGCCCCCGAGTGACGATTGTTGGAATCGTTTGTGAATTATAAGTAGCTGGTTGGCGGTGTCAACACAGGGGTATAACGCTTCGGAGGAATACTCCGTAATTGCGAGGAGGGTAAATATAGGAAGTATTAGACCTCTGGAGGGATAAGAATATAGCGATCGCAACTTTCGTTGATTGCCGCAAATATCTGGGCGTGGGTTCAATAATGAAGTGCAACACCTTGGAAAGCGAGAGGGATTTCGTTATCCTAAGGATGTATGTACAAGGAATACCATCATTTGAGTTTGAAGGAGCGGGAGGGTATAGATATGATGCGTA
>JAUVJT010000085.1 GCA_030592225.1 Candidatus Stahliibacteriota bacterium
AAACTTGATACCCTCATGGTGTGTTACGGCATTACGCTGTGTTACGGTGTTACGGTGTTACGGGTCAGGGGAAGATGCCGCGTTCTTTGTAAACCGTTTCCAGCCGGGTAAGAGCAACGATATAGGCCGCAGTGCGCCAGTCGGTTTTGTATTCCCGAGCCGTGTCGCGAACCCGTTCGTAACCGGCAACAAGCTTGCGGCGCATTTTTCCATCAACCTCTTCGAGATTCCAGAACTCACTGCGTTTATTCTGAAGCCACTCGAAGTAGCTCACTATCACGCCGCCTGCGTTGCATAGAACGTCGGGAAGCACGTCTATGCCTCTTTCCTGAAGGATAGCATCTCCCTCGGGATCGGTGGGACCGTTGGCTCCTTCGGCGACCAGCTTCACGTTGAGCGTGGGAGCGGTTTTTACTGTGATCTGGTTCTCAAGCGCTGCCGGGATAAAGATGTCAGCCTTGGTAGCAAGAAAGGTATCGTGATCAACAGGCTCAGCCTTGGGGTAACCGCCTACCAGACCTTTGTTCTTCTGAGTATATTCGTAAAGGTCGTCGGGGTCGATACCGTCGGGGTTGAAGATAGCGCCGCTGACGTCCTCGGCAGCGAGGAGGTTTGAGCCGTGGGCTTTGAGCAGCCGGGACGCCCAGGAGCCTACGTTGCCGAATCCCTGAACGAAGTAGGTGGCGCCTTTGAGGTCGAAGTTCTTCTCTCCGGCCCATTCTTCGATAGTAAACACCACACCCTGCCCGGTGGCCTTGTCTCGACCGATGGAGCCGCCCGATTCCACAGGTTTGCCGGTAACCACGTGGACTGCCGCCTGCCGTTCGTGGGCAGGCATGGTGGAAAGATAGGTATCCACTATCCACGCCATTATCTGAGCGTTTGTATTTACGTCCGGGGCGGGTATATCATACTCAGGCCCGATGTTTGAGCCCAGGGTAAAGGTAAAGCGGCGGGTGATACGCTCAAGCTCGCTTTCGGAATACTTGGAAGGGTCGAATTGAATGCCGCCCTTTGCTCCGCCGAAGGGGATGTTGACGATGGCCGATTTCCAGGTCATCCAGGTAGCCAGGGCCCGAACCTCATTGATCTCCACCGCAGGGTGATAGCGCAGTCCTCCTTTATAGGGACCAAGGGCGTTGTTGTGCTGCACCCGGTAGCCGGTGAACATCTCGATGCGCCCGTCGTCCATCTTGACCGGGAAATTGACGACTACCTCGTTGGTGGTTTTGGCAAGTATCTTGCGGATCTCCGAATCCAGCTTCATGAGGTCCGCGGCTTTAGCAAACTGTCTGGTTACGTTATCGTAAACACTCGTCTTTTTCATCTCTCTCTTTTCTTTAATCTTAGATTTCGAGTCGTTTGCAGCAACGGCTGCCGCAGGTTTTATCAGACAACAGCCGCTGTCACATCCTACCCTGTTAACAATACTCGTCGCAGTGCCAGACACCGCTTTCAGGCTTGGGAAAAACGCAGTGATGGCGGTTCTCGCAGTTGCGGCACAACCCTTTGAACTCCACCTCGGCCTTTGTCTCAGGCCTGGCAACCCTGGGTTTCACCAGGGTCTTGGGACCCTCAAAGCCGTCAAACTCGTCGCAGTGCATTATCGGACGTTCGACGGAGCGAGGGAATACACAATCCTTTGCGTTTTTGCAGGTCGAGCAAAGCCCCCGATATTTCAGCTTAACGGCCTTTTTGGTTTCTTGAACTGTTGATGTCTGCATGACATTCTCCTTTACTTACAATTTCTTTTCCCAGATTTTCCAGGAGCCGTCCTTTGGAGCGACTCATCCCTCTAATGAGCAATATTCGTGCCAGGCTGACTTAAGCATGAGTTACAATAAGGACGCCCTGGTTAAGTCAAGCTAGATTGTATAGTTAGGAGAGAGTAGATGGGTTTTAGGATGCAGATTCAGCCTCCCCCTGGATTAAAATTGGCGGGGAGATACGCCTCGGTGGGGAGAAACGCCCCATCTTACGAGTCTGTCGAAAAATACCCAGAGCCTGCCCCGTGAGGCGCCAATTTTACTGCGCCTCATAGGGTACAGAGACACAGAGCGAGAATCGGCAAGCGAGGGGTAAGTTGCATGTCTACATGACTTATCTAATCACAGTTTTCCCATACGCCGCCGGCAGGAACCCAACTAGAGTTCTCATCTGCGTTATCGAAGGAGAACGACTGCAGGGAGTTCTAATCTGTGGTTTTTCGAGGTTAATCGACAAGCTCTTACGTATGGGGTTCGGATTCTTCTATTCTTTTGAGCTTTTCGCGCAAGGTCTTTCGGTCAATCCTCAGTATCTCTGCGGTCTTTGTTTTGTTCCCGTTCACGCTCGCCAATACGTTGCGGATGTGCTCAGCTTCCACCTCTGCCAGGGTTCTGGTAAGACCCTGTTCCTTTGGGAGTTGAAAGCGCATGAGTGAGGGCAAATCCTTAACCTCTACCATATCTTGCTCCACCATAACCACCAGCCGCTGAATTACGTTCTCAAGCTCCCGAACGTTGCCTGGCCAGTGGTAGTTTTTTAGAACCGCAAGGGCATCGTCGGAGAATCGTGGCGTGGGCTTATCAAGCTCCTCTGCAAACTTTGCCGAAAAGTTGCGGGTAAGCAACAGGATGTCGTCGTTTCTTTCACGCAGGGGCGGAAGATCGATGGTAATGACGTTGAGGCGGTAGTAAAGATCTTCCCGAAAGCTTTGCTTGCGAATCAGGCTCTCCAGTTTTTTGTTGGTTGCAGCGAGTATCCTCACATCCACCTGTTCGGGTTTTCGTGAACCCAGCATGAAAACTTCCTTGTCCTGCAGCACCCGCAGGAGCTTGACCTGCATGGCCGGGCTTGTTTCACTAATCTCGTCAAGGAAAATGGTGCCGCCGTCAGCGGTTTGAAAGAAACCTGCCCTGGTGGTTGCCGCGCCGGTAAACGCACCCTTGACGTAGCCGAAAAGCTCGGACTCAAAGAGTTCATGCGGTATCGCCCCGCAGTTGATAGGCACGAAGGGTGAGGCGGCGCGCGGGCTTGAGTAGTGGATGGCCCTGGCCACAAGCTCTTTGCCTGTCCCGCTTTCCCCTGTGATGAGCACAGTGGCCGGTGTTGATGCCGCCTTGTGCACGGCCTTGAATACGTTACGCATGAGCTTGGATTCACCGATTATACCATAAGGAGGCTCAGCCTCATCCAACGTCACCTGGGCGGTCCTGCGCATACGCAGCTTGTCAAGCGCTTTTCTTACCGACAGGAAAAGCTCCTCGTCGGTAAACGGCTTGGCAAGATACTCCTGTGCCCCCTGCTTTACCGCCTGAACCGCGCCATTCACGGTCGCATACCCGGTGATCATCATCACCTCTGTATCTCCAAGATTCTCCCGCACGTATCGCACCAGATCCAGGCCGCTTGCACCGGGCATCTTAAGGTCGGTTATTACCAAATCTACATTGGTATCCTCCAGAAGTGCTAAAGCGCCGGATACATTCAACGCGGTAAAGACCTGATACCCCTGAGACGTCAGATTGCGCTGCAGAACCTCCAGGGTATCAACGGCATCATCCACTACCAGTATGCGTTCCTTCTCAGGCGGAGTCATTTGGCATCCTCCTCGGTTTCGTCGCGTCCTTTATGACGCAAAGGTGTGTTGCGGGTGTTATGGGTGTTACGGGGGGTGTTATCTCCTTGCGACCGGAGCGTATGCTCCGGCTTATTGTGAGAATGCCCCGGAGGGGTACGGGTCTTACGGGTGTTACGGGTGGGTAGTTTTACGGTGAAGCGCGAACCTTTTTCCTTCTCGCTTTCTACCCCAATGGTTCCCCCGTGGGAACTGACGATTCCATAAACTACCGGCAGCCCCAGGCCTGTTCCCTGACCCACGTCTTTTGTGGTAAAGAAAGGCACAAATATCTGTTTCCGCACCTCTTCGCTCATGCCCTCGCCGGTGTCTTCCACGATCAAGAGAACGGAATCCTTGCTGCTCCTTGTTCTTATGGTGAGCTTTGTTCCAGCCGAGGAGGCCTGCAAGGCGTTCACCACCAGATTTACAAGAACCTGATGCAGTTGAGCCGGATCGGCGGTGATATCGGGCAGCTCGTCGGCAAGATCGCGCACCAACTCAACTCCTTCCTTGGCGCAGCGGCTCTCAAGAAAGTAAAGCCCCTCTTCCACTATCCGGTTAAGATTGACCAGGGTTTTATGGGCGGGCATCTGGCGGGCGAAGATCAAAAGCTTATTTACCACTTCCCTGGCGTGAAGTGTTGCGTGTTCGATCTTCGTCATGTCCTTGCGCGCCTGCTCAGGCAGTCCATCGGACTTGCGGGCAAGCTGGGCAAATCCAAGGATAGCGCCCAGGGGTTCGTTTAATTCATGTGCCACGCCGGCGGCCAGTTGTCCGATTGTAGCCAGACGGTCAGCATGCCTGAGCTGCTCATGCAGTCTGTCCTTTTCTTCCTCCCATTGTCTGCGCTTGATAATAAGTCCTATATAGCCTGCAACGACATCCAGAAGGCTCTGTTCTTCTGCAAGGAAAAGTTCAAGCTCAAGCTCAGGCTTCTCCTCAGAGTAGAATACCTCTACTTTTCCTCGTGTCTCAGCTTCGATCACGATATCTGCGGCCAGCCGGTAGCGAGTTTCTTCACATTCCGGTGGACTGCAATATTCCTTATCATCCAGCAGTATCCTTGCCGAGGATATATCCGGATATCGCATGGCCGGAGGCAGCAGGTCAGCGATGCCGCCAAGGATTCTCTCAAGGGTTATTCCGGGCTGCTCAACCAACTGGGCTATTCCATAAACGCAGGAGAGTTCCTTGATGCGTTCGCGCAGGGCGGCCTGCGCCCTGCGGCCTGCAATCGCTATCCCCATGGTCTGGGCAACGCCTTCGTAAAACTCTACCTCTTCTAATGTAAAGAAATCTCTCTTCTTGCTTTTCAACAAAACCAACCCGTTGTTTTTCTCGTCTATGACAAAGGGAATCATAGCCAGCGAGGAATACTTTCCATTAGACTTCAGATCCGGAGGAACTTCCTTGCCGCTCCGAGTGCGCAGGACTTCCTTTATATTACCTGTCCAGAAGCTGCCGGTTTTGGTAAAGTGAGGGGAGGAGCGATCAAAGTCTCCGCCTACCAGTATCCTGCAGGTTTGCTCTAGACCTGAATCATCCGGCAGGCAGGGGAGCGGCACACCCTTTTCGTCTTTTGCATATGGGAGTTTCTCGAACCTGAAGCTTACGTGAGTCGCCATCGTGACTTCCCACCGGTAGTGCAGTTTGTCTTCGGTAACCCGCAGTTCAAGCGCATCGCAACCGGAGAACTCAATGAGCATCTTGGAGACCTCGTGCTGAAACTCAACCCTGGACGCGCCACGGTTGGCAAGCTTAAGGATTCTGCGTGACAGCGCTGAAAAGTCCTGAGACCTCCTGTGCGCAGTTTTGCTGTCATTAACTCGTTCTGAACTTTTGTTGGCCATAAACAGTATCTATCCTAACGAATCGGCTTGAGATGTCAAGTTATCACAGGGGAGTGGGAGGTATCGTGTTCGTAAGATGGCGCTACCTGTTGATCATTGACTTTTGGATAAAAGCCTCTATCTCTGCAATTATCCTGCGTTTTACCTGGAGAGCATTCAATGCAAGCGAGCGTTCCTTCTCGTCCTTCCAGTTGTAAGCCAACTGATGCAGGAAGCGAAGCTTGGTTTCCGCATCAATCGCTTCGCCCTCAGGACCTGTGGTTAGATTTGCGTAGATGAGAATCTTGGCTTCGAGGGATAAGTGGGCTGATTGGGGAAAAACATGGACGCGGACGAGTTCGGCAAGATTGGAGAGTCCATACTCTTCAAGAACCTCCGCGCTTGCTTCCCCATGGTCAAGCCCGTGGGGACGGCTGAGACCGATATCGTGAAGGATTGAGGCGATAATAATCTTTTCGGTATACACGGTGCGACCACCTGCCTCAAGCATTCGACACACCGACCCGGCACGCCTTGCCACACCTTCTGCGTGTTGGATAAGGCTTTCGCTTAGCCCCACATCCCGGATCAACTTCCTTGCCTCGGCTCTGGTTATCGCATCCATGTCTGTTCTGCGTTCATAGTGTAGTCTCTTCAGATTTAAGTTGCTGTCAAGAAAAAACGACAAGGAATCAATCTTCATCCTCCTACAGGAACAGCACGTTATCCGGCAGAACTCGTTTGCCTCCGGTGAACTGATAAAGTCTCATCGCGGCAGTGTTCCCCTCATCGGTCAGCACAAACATCTTGGATACGCTGCGTTCGGTGCAGATTCGTTTCAACTCCTGGACAAGCCTCTTCCCTATTCCCTGTTGACGATACTCGGACAATACATCGATGGAGTAGAAAAACATCATCGGCTCCCTTCGGTCAATCCAATCAAGCTCGTAGGCGTAGGTAAAACCGGCCAGAGAGTTATCCACGTAGGCGGCAAGAAGATAGTTCATATGGTTTAATAAGAACTCGTCATTGACCTCACTCGCCATGTCCTCATCGCCTTTTTGCAGACGCTTTATTTGTGAATTATATTCCTACTTCCTTACGTACGAGCCGGATCGGACAAACGAGCGCGGCTTCATCTTAATGAATTTCCTTTCATCAACACCTATAAGATTGCCGCATTGACACCTGATTTCAAGCCCATCGTGAATGGAGTGGTCTTCGACGATTCTGTCCGGCCACAGGTGAAGCAGCCTGCCTGCGCCAATCTTTTTATACTTGAACAGCTTGCGCTTGCATTTAGCGCACCTTATGATCAGCATCATTCAGATTGATGGAGTTCCAGCCTGCGCATCATCCCCCGGCTCCATCGTTCGAGTAATTCGATATGGTATCGAGCACGAGCAGTAAGATCATCGGTTATCTTGAACCAGTCCCGGGCAACCCGAATGACCTCGATATCAACTGGATCGCTGAGGATGTCGAGCATTTCAGCCTTGGTATGAATGAACTTTCCAGTGGACAGAAGCTGCCAGGATTGCAAGGCATAGAAGCATCTCTTGAAGTGATACTTGAGGTTAAGTATCACCTTTGGCAGGTCGTGAGGATAAAGCAGATAGTGTCGGGCTGCGTGCAGGTTGTCATCTACCTTGGTCTTGATGTCTTCGATGAGGTCGGCAGGGGTGAGCGGGTCAACGATTCCTTCGAGCGAGCCGTATAGAACCTTGCGTCCGTGAAAAAGCTGAACCATGTATAGCCGCGGAGTCATTTTCAATTCCAGGATGGACATTATCGAACCGCTGGCAAGCCGTTCCGCATCCGGCATGGAGTGCACTATATCCCGGAACGCGATAAGATCGGCGTCTTCGATTCTATCCAGCACAACCATGCAGTCTATGTCGCTTTCGACACGAGGCTCGCCACGCACCCAACTGCCGTGATGGCCTATCCAGATAAGGCGTTCACCAAACGCATCGGTGAGCTTGGTTACGAACTCATCCAACCAGGCATCAACCTGGGATTGCTCAAGCACTAAGTTTCTCCTTTTGAGACTAAAGACCTTTTCTTATCTCCTCAAGGGTGGCCTTCGCTGCGGGAACCATCTCGAAGAATTTCGTAAGCTTCTCGCAGGCGTAATCGCCGCAGTGGGCGCAGTTGGCGACTCCTTTCTCCAGTCCGCACTTGCGAATCTCGCAAACATCGCAGTGACCGATGTGCAGCCCTTCCACGAGGATACAGCCCACGCAGTTTATGTCCTCCGGCTTCATTTCTGCCTTGAACTCCTTAGACCACTGCTCGGCGGTTTTAGCGCGAAGCTGGTTGTCATCATTCTTATAAGCAATGAATGCAGGACAATCCGCGCAGTCCAGCCCGCAGAATGCAATCATCTTGTCCATTTCGTTATTTCCTTTCGGTTAACCTTGCTATTAAATCCTTATGCTCCGGATACTTATCCATCAGCGCCTGTCTATCCCCGGCCTCGTAATCATCATAGTCGAACCCCGGGGCCATGGTGGTGCCCAGAAGCGCAAACTTCCCGCCTTCGATAAGGATAGAGCCTTGCCAGGAGCCGCGAGGAACGATCACCTGTACCCGTTGTCCTTTGTCTATTTCCGAACCAAGGGTGACGACCTGTGACGAACCGTCGGGATGAAGCTGGAGCATGGTCACCGGATCGCCCAGGTAGAAATGGAATATCTCGTCGGTGGGAAGCCGGTGCAGAGCGGACTTCATCTCCGGAGTCAAGAGATAGTAGATGGCGGTGCCGAACAGCTTTGGGCGCTTGTACCGGTCGGGAAGCGCGGAGACCGGTATCTCCTCGGTCGACCGGTAGGTCTGGCAGAAGTACCCGCCTTCCATCTGGAGCGGTTCCAGTTTGAGTAATCGGATGATGTCTTCAGCGGAGAGTTGTGACATTGCGCTCCTTGCTTTCTATCTGATAAAATTACATTGCGTCAACAATCTTTTGCAGCGATTTTAGTCCGGCCTCCTCCCCGTCGCGGGCAACCTCTAAGGCGGCAATCGCCTCGCTGCACCGTGCGGAATCCTTAACGTGCTCAGGCTTGCGTCCTTCAAACGGGAACTCTCCGGTGACTTTCTTAAGGTTGTCGCGGATGACCTCGTAGTGGGAAATCGCTTCATCGAAAATAGAACCCAACTTGTCATCCAAACGTCCCCTGGCCTCTTTCAAAAACTCCACTGCAAGGTGACGGCATTCGTGCCACCCCGCGGCGTGGTAGGGCATCCCGAGTTCGGGCGCGGCGCCCGCCTTCCAGGCGCCAATCCAGACCTCAAAACCGGCAAGAC
>JAUVJT010000220.1 GCA_030592225.1 Candidatus Stahliibacteriota bacterium
ACGTCCCGCATCCTCGGGCTTGTACAATCGGGATAGGGGGGAGCCTCGCGACTCCCCTCCTCCCACACCACCGGGCATACGGATCACGTACCACGGCGGTTCGGTTGATTAAGTCGGTTTAATAAACAGTCTTGGCAACACTAGACTTGCAAAATACTTTGCCGTCAATGCAAATGCCAATCCCGGACTGCGGCTCAGCCGCCATGGACCATGGGCAGATTTCGCTGTGTTCCAAGCTAGATCCCTACTCACGCCACGTTTCAGAAGTTCCCGGTATCCCCGACGACCCCACTGCTTCCAAAGGTAGCACCGAAGACGTCGCCTAACCCAGGATTCCAGCTCTTTCAAGACGTAACGCACCTCTGTAATATTAAAATATGCCTGCCAGCCTACCATAAACCGGCAAAGCTCTCTCATTATTACTTCAATGCGCCTCCCTCGAATCCGGCAGGTGATTTCTCGAATCCTGTTCTTAAAACGCTTGATCTATTTGGAACTGATCTTCCTGTTCAGTCGTTTGCTGAAGGTAAAACCCAGGAACTGGCGTTCCCATGGCCGACCAACGGCACTCTTCGCCTCATTGACTGACAGCTTCAAATGTCGATTCAGAAATTGACCGATACTTTTAAGAACTCTCGAACCCGCACGTTTGCTTCTGACGTATATATTACAGTCATCGGCATAACGCACAAATCGATGTCCTCTGTACTCCAGTTCCCGATCAAGGGTGTCGAGCAGCAGGTTGGCCAGTAACGGCGACAGCGGCCCTCCTTGCGGAGTTCCCATCTCCGTTATAAGAAGCTCCCCTTCGTGCTCAACTCCGGATCGTAAAAATCGCAGAATCAGTGTGTTCACTCGCCTGTCTGAAACTCGCTTCCGTACCTCGCTCATCAGCTTGTCGTGATTTACTCGGTCGAAAAACTTCTCAAGGTCCATATCAACTACCCATCCGTACCCCTCTTTGAGATACCTTTGAGATTGTTGTATGGCTTGGTGGGCACTCCTTTTCGGTCTAAAACCATAACTTGACTTGGAAAAGGTCGCATCCCACTCTCGCTGCAGTACTTGCATTAATGCCTGCTGGATAAATCGATCCAGCACAGATGGAATACCGAGCTGGCGTATTCCTCCTCCGGGTTTGGGTATTTCTACCCGCCTGACTGGCAGCGGGACATATGTCCCACTGACAAGTTGCCTGCGGATCTTCGGCCACTGCCTCTTCAGGTATTCAGGCAATTCCTTCACCGTCTTACCGTCTACTCCAGGCGCGCCTCCGTTCCGCTTGACGTTACGAAGGGCAGTCAACAGGTTGTCCCGTTCGACTACCTCTTCCATAAGCTGTTCATCTTCGACCGGACTGGCGGTGTCGGCTTTCGATGTGAACAATCCGCCCTTTATCTCAAAAGGCAACCACAATTGTTTTGCCGGTCTATTGCTCACTCGTTCCTCGTCCTGCAGTCCTATCATTCAATCCCTTCTCAGGGAACCGTTCGGGCCTTCAGAGGCGGCATAACATTAAATCTTTCTTCCGTTTAGGCTGAGAGTTTCCGGCTCCTGCTCTTTCGATTGCAGGGCGGGTTCCTAGTTCGTCCATACTTCAGAAGAATAATGTCTGTCTCGGTCCTTCTACTATGCCCTCTGCTGACTCCTGCACGGCGGTCAGAGTGGATTGCTCCACTCTCAGTCTGTACATGGCGACTTAGGTTTCGACATACCTGTTTCAAGGGATTCCCCACACGTGGACTTAATAGTCGCATACCATATCTGCCATACCGACACCGTACAGGCCTCCCGGGGTAAGACACAGAGCTTGCCGCGCGTAAACGCCGGATTTATAAAACACGCCCCAATCGCAGATGGAGGGCTTTGCGGTCACGTGCCCGCTCGCCCCGAACGTACCACACCGCAGAACCCGTTCCTGTTCGTCGCCCCGCGCTTTTGGATTGGGCTTCCTCCAAACCTCACCTCACGATGACGCCCTTGCCCTTCTCCTAGCCTTCGGCTCTGCGAACACCTGGCACGGGGACTTTCACCCCGCTAGTTCTGTGCCATGCCCGGCACACACGCAAAGCTCAGGCGCACGCTTAGCGGGTCGCCTGGAGCGGATTGTTACATGGCATTTGGCAGTTTGGGTCCACAAGGACTGCCCTGGCTATCCTACAAGGATCATCCAAGAATTCGCTGCCCTATCACGCCAATACCCTTAAGCCCGCCAAGAGTGCAGCGCCTTTTCGGGTCTAGAAGAAATGCGATGTCCCAAACAAATCCAACGGTTGTTTTCAAGATACCGCAACACTCAGCGTTGATTACGTTGTAGACCCCGTAAATTGGTCCGACGGCAGAGTAAAGAGGGCTGCCATCTCGTACCCAGAATGCAAGCGCGGTACCCTGCACGGCGCAATTTCTCGATAGTAGTGTCTCGCCGGCATAAATGCCGTTCCTTTGAATTGCAAGGCAGCAATCGTCGGCTGGCCAGAATTGCCCATAGACACCTATACGGTTGTTGTTTGAGTCAAACTCCACTTCCAAAAAGGTATCACCTGGTCCATTTTTGATAGTGAGAACGCCGGGCGTATTTTTCACTTTGCTTCCACGTATGTAGTTTATATCCCAGACGTCGGTGTAGATCGTATACCGACTGTCTTCAATTGCGAGGGAAAGCTCGCCATTTTTGTTCCAGAACTTGGCGTTTATGGACGAAGCCATATTATCGCTTGATATGTGAAGGTAACTGTGGCCAATCTGAAAGACATAGGCTGACTGCGTGCAAGCGGAAGTAACGAAATTGCCGCCAAGGTCCACAGTAGGAAAATCAAAGAAAAGTCGTTCGGGTCGCGTCTGGTTGCTTAGGACTTGCAGCCATTCGGCTATGCGGCCCCGGGAGAATTGAGAACCTTTCCTGGCTTGATTACACGTTGGGCACAACAGAACTATATTGTCTTCCCGATGTTCTTTCACTATCGCAAAATCGACAATGTGCTCGTAGTCCCAAATTGGGCACCGACACTCGGGATTGACGCATGCAAACCTGCACTTCTGTCGTACAGCGAGTTTGATAGGTTCCGGTATCTTCGGTCGACTTTGTCCTGTCATGTCTGCTCTCGCATGGTATACATGAACGCGTCTCCTCGTGCCATGTAACGGCGAGGCTGAGCTCTCGCGCAGCGTGATAATGGCGCTTGCGCCTATTATCGGGCGTGCAAGAAGCTCCAGCCATTTGTTATCGAGGCGCTACGCGCCGAGTTCAAATGGATGAGAGCATTAGCTCAGCCTCGCCGTTACCGGGCGCGTAGC
>JAUVJT010000079.1 GCA_030592225.1 Candidatus Stahliibacteriota bacterium
GGCGCAACTTCTTTACCGCTTACGTGGAGCGAGTCAAAGGACTTACCAAGACCTCTGAAAAACTTGCCGCCTATCTTGAAACGATGGAAAAGTATCTGCGTGCCAATCCATTGTTCGCCGAGGTGTTTACCCATAACCCGGAGCTTCGCAAGAGCTGGTCAGGAAACCCTTTGAGTACCGAGTCGTATCTGTACGGCGTGGACTTTATTGAAAAGATTATACTTGAGGGCATCGCCTCGGGTGAATTCCGGGTGGCCGATCCCCGCAGAACCGCCCACGTGATATCGCTGAGCACGTTTCTTTTCTCGGTCTTTGAACCGGATATGCCGGGTGCATCAAGTAACTCGAATGCAAGCTTCCTTGCCGACCTGCTCCTGAACGGAATAAATAAACAGCATTAAAAATCACAGATTACACAGATAAAGAAGACCTTGTGGAACCGACAGCGTGCCCCTTGGAATACTTGTATTCCACAGGGTACTCTCCAGACTGTTATCAACTTAAGTAAGACACAGACTAAAAAGCTGTGTCACATTTTTTGTCCCTTCGGACAATAAAAACCACTCCGTCATCCACTTAATTGTTCTGGCTGAACTAAAGATCAACCCCTGGGAGGCTAATTTAATCTGCGGGTTTACGGGTTTAAAAGTAGGGGCCGACATTTATGTCGGCCCGCTGTATTAATTACTGATTGTCGGCAGCCTGTCTACCTCTTGAAAACCTCTTTGAGGGTATCTTCCAGGACGGAAAGCGCGGTATCAACGTCCTCTTTAGTAACAACCAGCGGCGGAATGAACCTGATGCCTGAGGAACCGCACCCAAGGATGATGAGTCCGCGCATGAACGCCTGGCGCACGACGGCGTTTCGCTTCTCAGCCCAGCCTTCGCGGGTATCCTTGGATTTCACTATCTCGACCGCCAGCACCAGACCTCTGCCCCGGGCATGGTCTACGTAATCCCAGTTGGAGCAGAGTTCGGTAAGCTTTTCCTTGAAGTAGGCGCCGACCTTGGCCGCGTTGGCAATAAGACTTTCTTCGAGTAGTTCGATGGTCGCGCTTGCCGCACGACAGGCGATGGGATTGCCGCCAAAGGTGGAAGCGTGCGCACCCGGAGCCCAATCCATGACGCTTGCCGACGCGACAGTGGCTCCGAGAGGAAGACCCGAGGCGATCCCCTTGGCCATGGTAACGATATCAGGCAGCACCTCGTCGTGCTCGATTGCAAACATCTTGCCCGTGCGACCCATTCCCGCCTGTATTTCGTCGTCTACAAAGAGTATGCCGTATTTCTCTGTCAGCGCCTTGAGCCGCTTCATGTAGCCTTGCGGCGGCACGTTGTACCCGCCCTCGCCCTGGATGGGTTCTACAAAGAACGCCGCCACCTCCTCGGCAGGAAGCTCGCCCTTGAACACCACGTCTTCGATGTAAGAAAGGCACGCGTAATTACACTTGGGATGCTCCAGCTTGAACGAACAGCGGTAACAGGTGGGATACGGAATATGCACCACCTGGGGAACCAGGGGAGCGAAGTGCTCGCGCTGAATCGCCTTGGAGGATGAAAGGGATAGCGCCCCGAAGGTGCGTCCGTGGAACGCCCCGTAATAGGCCACCCAGTAGGGACGCTTGCTGTGATAGCGAGCAAGCTTCATGGCCGCTTCCACCGCTTCGGCTCCGGAGTTGGAAAAGAACACCCGCTTGTTGGGCGCGCCCGGAGTGATCTCCGCTAACTTCTCAGCAAGATTAACCTGGGGCGGGTAGTAGAAATCGGTTCCTGACATGTGCATTAGCTTTCCCGCCTGGTCGCGGATGGCTTCAACCACCTTGGGATGACAGTGGCCGGTTGCGCATACGGCGATACCTGCGGCAAAATCAAGGAACCTGTTGCCGTCCACGTCCCAGACGTTCACCCCCTCGCCGCGAGCTACGGCTGCCGAATAGATGCCGTCACGGGTGTATGATGGGGATATGTACTTTTTGTCTTTCTCGATGATGGCCTCGAACTTCGGCCCGGGTAGTTTCTTTATCTCAGGTTTCGCCATATGGCCTCCATGATTTGCAAACTCTTAGATGATTTTCCGATGATTCTACAGATTAAAACTGCGCAGTCAAGGACACTTGACACTCCGCATAAAAGAACTAATATGAAACAAGAGGGCGCTCATAGGGGGCGTCCCGTTAAGAGGAGGATTTATGCCCGTAACACGCCTAATTTCAATAATAGCCGGACTGCTGATCGCACTCATTCCCCACCCCCTCCACGCAGGATGGGCACGCACCTGGGGTGGTGAGCATGATGACGCAGGCCACTGCGTAGAGCAAACCTCAGACGGTGGTTACATCGTCGCAGGTCGCCAGGAAGGCAAGGGAGGGTGGCTTATAAAAACCGATGAAGCAGGCGATACCCTGTGGACGACCTCACCGTCCGCTCTGTGTGGAGGGGCGGCGTACTGTATCCAGAACACCGCTGACAACGGTTATATCATCACCGGTTACTATGCTTGTGACGACGATGGAAAATATCATCTGGGTCTTATCAAAACCGATTCGCTGGGTGAGACAATGTGGGAACGGTTGGACATGAGTTGGTTCACACATGACAGCACCGGCGGGGTCGGGCTTTCCGTGCAGCAAACTACGGACGGCGGTTACATCCTCACTGGCTACAGGCAGCCTGCAATCTGGGAGGAGATAACCGACCTCTGGCTCATCAAGACCGATTCCGCAGGCGAACTCGAATGGTCAAAAACCCACGGGGCAGAAAGCCCGGATTGCGGCCACTGCGTGCGCCAGACCTCTGACGACGGCTACATCATAGCCGGATATACGAGCACCGACTGGAGTTTGTGGGTCTTGAAAACCGACGTGAACGGTGACACCGTATGGGTATCCGGTCTGGAAGACTGGTGGTATGCCCGGGCCTACTCGGTAGAAGAAATTTCAAGCGGCGGATACATCGTCGCCGGTTACGGAAGGCCCTTTGAAGACGGCAAGGATCACCTCGTTGTTGTAAAGATGACCTCGGACGGCGATACCATCTGGACTCGGATGGAACAGGGATGGTTCCCAAATGACGCAGGAGGAGTAGGGCGCTGCGTGCGTCATACCTCTGACGGCAACTACATCCTTACCGGCTACACCTCGGAATGGATGGATGAAACAAACGACCTCTTCCTAATCAAAATGAATCCTGACGGCGACACGCTGTGGACGCGCATCTACGGCGGAGCGGATGAAGATTTGGGGCGTTGCGTGGGCGAGACTGCAGACGGAGGCTACATCATCACAGGAGCGACAAAATCCTTTGGCGCAGGCGGCTACGACCTCTGGCTCATAAAGACCGATGCCTCAGGCGACACCCTTGGTATCTCAGAGAAACCGCCCGCCGACCCTGAAAAGCCTTGGGAAATACTCTCCCCTGTCGGTCCAGAAATCGTTCTGCAATACTCCGACATGCCGCAGGGGTTCCACGCGGCCATTTTCGACGCTTCGGGACGCAAGGTTGACGAACTGCACGCCCCCCTCCCATCGGGGACGATCTCCTGGGGTGGGAGCTTCGGGCCGGGCCTATACTTCATTCGTCTGGATTTAAAGGATACCGCTAAGACCCGAAAGTTTATTCTGATAGAATAAAGGGTAGGAAGAATCAGCACGGCAAGAGGCTTTATAGTAGCAACATAATAGTGGTTTAACTGTCGTCTCTGCTCTTGACAAAGTATCTTCCGATGCTATAATCGGCAACCAATCAAGGAGGAACTATCGTGAAAAAATATCTTGCAGCTATAGCACTAATCATCCCCGTAATCGCCATGGCCGGCGAACTCAACATGACTGCAACAAACAACTTCACCAATGCAGTCAAAGATGTTGAAGCAAAGGTTGATGAAGCCGGGGTACTCTTGGATACCGCTGAGGTAACCTTCTTCTCCATGCTCGACTCAATCGTAGAACTACCCAAATTCAGCGTTGCTAAAGAAGAAGTAATGGCAACGCTGGAAAGCGCCACCAAGAAAAAGGATGTTGAAGCTGCCCAGGAATTGTACGAAACCTATCTTGCCGAAGCTGCGGCACGTGAAGATACGCTCGCAGCGCTCTGGGAAAACAGCGATACCAAAGCTGAAATCACAACCTATTTCTCCAACCGCAAGGAGATGGCGCTTTCCATTAAGGACAATGCACAAAAAGCCGTAGAACTCGATATTGAAGCCATCAAAGCTCTTACCGATCTGCCGGAAAAATTCAAGGCCGCCGGAGAAGACATCGCCAATCAAACAACGGCTGATCCTACACTCATACTTTCAGCCAAGAAGGTTATCAAGGCAATAAAAGAAGCCAATGAATCTATTAAGACCACCAAGGAAAAAGCCACCAAGCAGAAGGAAACCGCAGAAAAACTTCTGAACTGGTTGAAAGACCTGGTCTAGGGTAGTAAATTCAGAACCTCAAGCGGGGCTTTGCCCCGCTTTTTTTATATACACAAAAAGGCGGAGAGAAGCCCCGCCCTTTTGTTCAATCGTGTGCTGGAATTATGAAATCAGGCCGCGTTCACGGAGAACGGTACTTATCGCATCTGCAAGTTCCGGCAAAGCTGCATCGTCAAGATCGTAATAGACCCGGGTAAAAGGCTTATCTATATCAATCACCTTGGCCAAATCAATGGGCGTACCGATAACCACGGCATCTGCAGGCACTGCTTCGATAGATGCCTTCATGTCGGCAAGCTGCTCGGAACCGTATCCCAGTGCAGGAAGCAGGGGCGCGGTCTGGTTGTATTTCTCAATTGAGGCCTTTATCCTGCCTACGGCATAAGGCAGAGGATCAACAATCTCTGCAGCGCCAAACTTCTCGGCGGCAACCGTACCCGCGCCGGTCTTCATGCCGCCGTGAGTAAGGGTGGGGCCGTCTTCAATCACCACCACCTTCTTGCCGCGAATGACGGCCTCGTCATCAACGCTGACCGGAGAGGCGGACTTGATGATACGGGCATTAGGGTTGAGTTTTTTTGCAGCCTCTTCCACCGCGGCAATCTGCTCAGGGGTGGCTGAATCTATCTTGTTGATGAGGATGATGTCGGCCATGCGGAAGTTCACCGCGCCCGGATAGTAGGTTTGCTCGTGACCGGCACGCAGGGGATCGGCGATAACGATGGCAAGGTCAGGCTTATAGAAAGGAATGTCGTTGTTGCCGCCGTCCCAAATCACAAGCTGGAACTCCTTTTCACACTCGGCAAGAATAGCGCCGTAATCCACCCCGGCGAAAACGGTGTTGCCCGCAGAGATGTGCGGTTCGTACTCCTCGCGCTCCTCAATGGTACAGTTGTGCCTGTCCATGTCTTCGAGCGTATCAAAACGCTGCACCGCCTGGGCGGCCAAATCACCATAGGGCATGGGATGACGCACCGCGGCATAGCTGATGCCGTGTCCGGCCAGAACCTTGGCCACCGCACGCGAGGTCTGAGATTTGCCAGCCCCGGTACGCACCGCGCACACCGAGATTACGGGAAGCTTGGATGAAATCATGGTGTTGCGAGGACCCATCAAACGGAAGTCAGCTCCGGCGGCAAGCACTGCGGAGCCACGATCCATCACGTATTCGTGCTTTACGTCGGAATAGGCGAACACCACCTCGTCGGCATCGTGTTCTTTGATAAGTTCCAGGAGCCTCTCCTCCGCCTCGATAGGAATCCCCTCGGGGTATAATGAACCGGCCAGACTCGCCGGATAGCGACGGCCTTCGATATCGGGTATCTGCGTCGCGGTAAACGCCACAACCTCGCAGTTTTCGTTCCCTCTGTAGTAGACGTTAAAGTTGTGGAAGTCGCGCCCGGCAGCCCCCATAATGATTACTCGTTTCCGCATGTAAACTCCTTTCTAGGAAAAATAGAATTGATTACTTGAGCATCAAGCATACTGATTAGGCCAGGGTTGTCAACTCTCCAAGCCAAAACCAAACAGAACTTCAGTCATCGCGAGCAGTCACAAATAGTGCAATGAGATTGCCGCGCTCCTTATCTCCCACAAACACAACCTCGATCGCGACAGGCGAAAACGTAAGACGAACGTTAATGACTAAGAAGGCTCAGGAAGGGCTTGACATACGTCTCTTATGGGTTAAAGTAGCCGTAAATTTGCATTCTAGAAACCAAAGGAGGAACTATGCGCAAATCACTGGTAATAATTACCGCAGCCGTTTTGCTGGCCATTCCGTTGCTGGCCCAGGACGTAACACCGGTACAAGTACTTTCCCCCGGGGCAATGGAGTTCGGCCCTTTTATCCCTGCAGCCGAGTATTTTGAGAGGTTGGGCACAGAAACCGTTGACGTTGACCTCATCTGCCAAATCAAGAACTCGCACACCTCAGCCGTGGTATATGACGATACGGTCAAACATGACTTTGGCGCCAATGAAACCTACGTGGCGCTGTTCTCTGAAGCCGACCTGGAAACGGGAGGCTACGTAATTACCTTCTGGGCCGAAGACAGCCCCACCCATGAAAACATAAGCTTCCCCCCTCTGGTGCATAACTTCGGCTACGCCGCGGCGGTTAATGAGGAAGCACCGCCATCCAGCGCCCTTAACGCGGTCTGTTTTAATCCCGATACCCGCGACGTGGATATAAGATTTTCACTGGCGCATACCGCAAACCTGGATCTCGCCGTCTACGATTTAGCAGGCAAGATTGTAACCAGCCTGACGTCACAAAGATGGAATCAGGGTGAACACACCGTAACCTGGAATACCTCGAACGCACCATCCGGCATCTACTTCGTACGCCTGCTAACCCCTGAGCGCTCCGCCACTCGCAAGCTGCTGCTGCTGAATTAATCACCGCTCGCAAGCACCAAAAACTCAGAGCACTGCCCAAGGCCTGCCCATCTACCCGCTTGACCTTTCTTAAAGGATAGCTATACTGACTTACTGATTGACGGGATTTATCAGTAAGATGTACTGACTTAAAACATTTAATCATGGAGAAGCAATGGCGACAACCAACGTTCGGGCAGACAGGATGATTTCAGGACAAAGGACGCTTGCGGCAGCGCTTTTCCTGGTTCTTTTTTCATTCACTTTCATTTCAGCAGCCCCAATCACCCCTGATATGGCCTCGCAGGCAGCGCTTACGCATCTGCAATCTACACGACAGATGTGGACCCAGCTTTCCCATCTTGATGGCGAAACGCTGGAGTTAGACTTCCTCACAGAGCTTCGCGCCCCTGAGTCGAATGAGTTATTGGGATACGTAGCCGAGCTTGCACCACGCGGGTTCATCGTGCTCTCTGCGGACACCAGGATAACCCCGGTTCTCGCCTACTCCTTTCACAGCAATTTCCCCTGGGAAGAAGGATATGAAAACACCCTGCTTTACATGGTAAGGACAGACCTTGATTTAAGAAGCCAGGCTATCTCCTTGACAGCCCCTGACCTCCTGGCCGCCAACGAACGGTTATGGGAGCGCTATCTTTCCGGCCCGATGTCTGCGCCTGCAACCGAGCAGTGGCCAAAATCAGGAAGCACCGCCACCGGCGGCTGGGTGGAAACCACATGGAATCAGGGCTACCCGTACAACGCCTACTGCCCCAAAGATCCGGAATCAGGCCAGCGCTGCGTGGTGGGATGCGTTGCCACCGCCATGTCGCAGATCGTTGACTACCATTCCGAGAGAAGGAACTACATCGCCGACGATCAACTCTACCAGTGGGACAGATATACCTCTCAGGCGACCAGCCCCTATATCTACATCGACGCCGATTCAACCGAGTACGATTTCCCGTCCTTTGATGTCATGAACGAATACTTGAATGATTTGCGTGACCTTTACCTTTCCGATACGCGACCAGGTTATTACGATTTCGCGACGCTTGCCTTTACCTGCGGCATCTACGTCAAGATGCACTATTCCAGCGGCGGATCAGGAACCATGACCAGCAAGGTGGCATTAGCCCTGTCGTTCAAATTCCAATGCCCCTCTGCAATGCACATGGACGGATATCTGCCCTCCTTCTACGACACCTTGAGCAACAATATGAAGGATTCCATGCCCGCAGAGCTGAGCATACACCATCCAGACGGTTCATACGGTCACGCCATTGTGTGCGACGGCTTGCGGGAAACCGAAGGCGAGGATGACCGGTACCATTTGAATTTCGGATGGGGAGGAAGCAGCCCTGATCCTATTAGTACCGCATGGTACGTCCTGCCCGAAGGCATGCCTGTCGGCTACCGGGTAGTAAGCGGCGGGGTCGTATGCATTATACCACCCACAGATTCGAGTACCGATATAGAGGAAAACACAGATTCGTCACCCACCCGCTTCTTTATTGAAACCACTTCTCCCAGTATTCAGGCTGCCCCGGGAACGTTCACCTTATCTTACGGACTTCCTTCCCCCACCAGGGCGCGACTGAGAATCTTTGACGTCAATGGACGTTCGCTGAAAATCCTTGCAGATAAGATATTACCGCCTGGACACCACATGGCAGTATGGGATGGATTAGATGAGAGGGGTTACGAGCTACCCACCGGAACCTATTTCTGCTTGTTGGAAACAAAGGAAGGCTCCTGCGTAACCAAAATGGTTCTGCTGCGCTAACCGTCTCGCAAGAAGCACTCCAGATAGACCTGCCTTGTGCAAATCTCTCCTCTGAGCCTAGAGGAAAAACCCTATCTAATCACATAGGGCAAATACATCTTGACCTGTATCTGCTAACAGCTATACTAATCCAGTTAACGACATATTCATCTGGCAAGACGCAGAAATTTTGAACATTTTGGAGATGCGATGGCGACAACCAACGTTTGTGCAAACAGGATGATTTCAGGACAAAGGACGCTTGCGGCAGCGCTTTTCCTGGTTCTTTTTTCAGTCACTTTCATTTCAGCAACCCCAATCACCCCTGATATGGCCTCGCAGGCAGCGCTTACGCATCTGCAATCTACACGACAGATGTGGACCCAGCTTTCCCATCTTGATGGCGAAACGCTGGAGTTA
>JAUVJT010000216.1 GCA_030592225.1 Candidatus Stahliibacteriota bacterium
GTGTAATCTGCGAAATCTGCGGATAAAAAACCATTAACCAAGGAGGTGAAATGCAACCGATCATACGCTGCCGTGAAGTGTACAAGTCCTTCAACGGCAGTACATTATTTAAAAAGAAGAAACCGGTTCGCGCCCTGGTGGACATAAACTTTGAGGTTCGCTCCGGCGAGTGCTTCGGGCTAATTGGGCCTAACGGGTCGGGTAAGTCCACATTGATACGAATTTTATCCACCCTGCTGTTCCCTGACCAGGGCGAAGCGCACGTGTGCGGCCTGGACGTGGTCAAAAGGCCTTATCAGGTACGCCCGTTCATTAGCCGGGTCTCGGTGGACGCCGCGTTCTTCAAAAAGCTCTCGGCATGGGAGAACCTGCGCTACTCGGCGCGTCTGTACGGCGTGCCCCTCAAGCTGGCCAAGGCGCGCGCGTTGGACGTGCTGGGCGAGCTGGGGTTCCCTGATAAGCGGTTCACGGACCCCATGGAAGACCTGTCACGGGGTATGCAGCAGAAGATTGCGGTTGCGCGAGCGCTTATCAACAGACCACAGGTTCTATTGCTTGATGAGCCGACCACCGGTCTGGACCCACGGTCAAAGCGCGAGGTGGAAGCCTACATACTGCGGTTAAGGAAGGAAACCAAGCTGACCATCTTCCTGACCACGCACGACATGTACGAGGCCGAGCACCTGTGCGATCGGGTGGCGATAATTGACAAAGGCAAAATCGTGGCCCTGGACAGGCCTTCGGGGCTGAAGCGGCTAGTGACCCGCAAGAAAGGGTCAAACCGCGTAACCCTTGAGGATGTCTTTATGAAGCTCACCCACAAGGAATGGGTGCAGGACGCGAGTGCAGACGAAGTTGACGCGGACAGCGAAGATGACGGCGACTGAAAGAAGCCGGTGGCGACCATTAGGGAGCCACCTAAATAATCCGCAGAGGACACAGATGACAACTCGTTTCACTCGTTTTCCTTCGGTGAAACAAATGAGGATACCGATTATTACTGAAATTGCCGAGATTTTAGAGTTGCTCCATTCAATCTCTGTGCGCTCTGTGCATCCTCTGTGATCTCTGTGGTAAAATTCGAACTCTTAACATTCTTCAAGTCTTCGATTGACAAAAACGAATAAATAAGAAGATAAAGGAGAAAAACATGAAAAAGATGCCAACCCTCGAACCCATGGTGCCTCGGGGCAGCCAGCCCCGCATGAACCTGCGGTTCCTGGCGTTGATCGAGCGCAACTTCGCCCTCATCAAGCGCTACTTTGCCTGGGAGATAGTGTTCGTGTTCTACAACATCGTTAACGCCCTGTGCATCGGGTTCATCGGCGTCACCCAGGGTAAGGAGCACGTGATGTATCTGGTGGTGGGCGCTTTGGTCTGGGGCTTCCTGTCCCTTCTGTTCCACGAGCTTGCCGAGCAGGTTCAGTGGGAGCGCTGGGAAGGCACCATCGAGTACACCTTCATGGCGCCAATGCACCGACTGGTGTACCTGTTGGGCAACTGCTTCTACGCCATTGTCTACGGGGTGCTGCGTTCGGCGGTACTTCTGGTGGTGCTGGCGCTCTTTATGGGACTTTCCCTTAAGGGTGCAAACATCCTGGGCGCTTTGGTGGTGCTGGTGGTTTCCGGTCTCTCGTTCATCGGCATGGGGCTTGTGGCCGCCATACTGCCGCTTTTGTCCACCGAACGCGGAGCGCAGGCCGCGCACATATTCCAGGCGATAATCCTGCTGGTATCCGGTGTGTATTATGAGGTCAGCGTTCTGCCAAGCTGGCTGCAGCCCATATCAGTGATATCGCCCGCCACCTATACGCTGCGTGCGATTCGCGCGGCGCTGTTGGATGGAGCCAGCATGCAAGAGCTTATGCCCAGCATCCTGATTCTGGCAGGCATCGGCATAGTGTTGATTCCGGTGGGCTTCGCCGTGTTCAGCCTGGCCGAGAACTGGGCAAAGCGTAAGGGAAAGCTGAAGAGAAATGGATAGCGGCGCGATGCGCCGCATTTCAAAATGCAAAGTGCAAATCTCAAATTGCAAAATGGGGCGGGCTGCGCCCGCCGAGAGGCCAGGTAAATGACAATGGCAAACAATGAAAGAGATGCTATGCGTTTTAGGTCCACAACACTAAGGAACGGCAACCGCCAGGGGGATTATTGAACCACAGAGATTTTCTTTCCCCTTCGATTTTCCCTCTGTGCTCTCTGTGCATTCTTTGTGTCCTCTGTGTTGAATTACCGCTTGCGGCGAAGCCGCGCAAGCCGTCCCCGGAGGTTGCTATGTTTGAGATTAGACTTAAAATCACGACTTAGGAGAATGAAATGGTTATTCTTATCGTCGTAAGAATCAGGACTCTTCAGAGGCCGTAGTGGTTCAACTCAAGGACGTAGGCGTATCGTTCGGCGCACGGGCGCTTTTTGCAAAAGCCAACCTCGTTATCGGAGAACGTTCGCGCATCGGACTGGTGGGCGCAAACGGCACAGGCAAGACGACTTTGTTCCGTATGCTGACAGGCGAGCGTTCCCCGGACGAGGGTAATCTGGAGATGCCCAGGGGCCTCAAGATAGGCTATCTGCCCCAGGAGGAGATAGTGCTTGAGAAAGAGAGTGTATTTGACAGCGCGGTGACCGCGTTCAGTCACATCCACGAAATCAGGGTGAAGATGCACGAGCTTGAGGAACGGATGAAGGATAGCGCGATAAGTTCGGAGGAGATGACCAAGATTCTTAATCGCTACAGCCGGCTTCAGGACGAATACGCCCATGACGGCTATACCTTTGAGGCGAGAACCGCTGAGATATTGCAGGGATTGGGGTTCAAGAAAGCAGATCTTGACAGGCCGTGCAGGGAGTTTTCCGGCGGCTATCAGATGAGGATAGCGTTGGCAAGACTGCTGTTATCGGAACCTGATCTGCTGCTGCTCGATGAGCCTACCAACCATCTGGATTTGCCTTCTATTGAGTGGCTGGAAGGATTTATCAAGGGATACAAGGGTTCGCTGGTGATTTCCTCGCACGACAGGTATTTTCTGGACAGGGTGACCGATGCCATATGGGACACCGATTACGGAACAATCACTGCCTACAAGGGGAGCTACACCAAATTCACAGCGCAGAAGAAGGGCAGGCGTGAGCAGGTGGAGAAGGAGATCAGCAAGATTGCCGAAACCAAACAGCATCTGCAGAGATTCATCAATCGTTGGCGGGGTTATCCCAAGAAGGCGGCCCTGGTGCGTTCGAGAAAAAGGATGCTGGAACGCCTGCCGGACGTGAGGCTACCTGATGAGAATAAGAAGAAGATGCGGTTGAGGTTCCCTGACTCGCCCAGGATTTCGGGCAGGGTAATGGCATTGGAAGGGATTTGCAAGAAATTTGGAGATCAGGAGGTGTTTGCAGACGTCAATTTGTCGGTAGAGCCGGGTGACAGGATTGCCCTGGTGGGCGCAA
>JAUVJT010000219.1 GCA_030592225.1 Candidatus Stahliibacteriota bacterium
TCCATCTATCACCGAAGAGCCAACCCTGCCTCATCTCACCCCTACAGGGAGAGAGCGATCTTCTACTTTACACTTAACAAGGGCGATAAGTTTCAAAGCCCGAAGCGATAAGACCATAAAGAGTATTGGGGTTCTTCGTCGTTTCGAGTGGGTAAACGGAACCTTTTATGGCAGAAGCTTTGCGTTACCCTCCCCTTGCCCCTCCCGTCAAGGGAGGGGCAATTATGGAGATGACCACGTCACCTTCCTTAACCCCATCAACAACCCGCCGTGCTTTTCTCCGATGATCCGGTAGCCGCACTTTTTATTGACGCGAATTATGCGAGCGTTGGTTTTTGACGGGTTAAGCAGAACGCGGTCAACTCCCAGCGCCTCGAACGCATAGCGAGTCATTGCCGCGAGCGCCTCAGTGCCGTAACCCTGTCCCCACAGGTCAGGTCGGCATATCTTTATTCCGATTTCTACCTGCTTGTTGTCCGGCTGGTAGTCGTGAAAGTTAGTCTCACCTATCGGTGCCGTAACACACCCACTTTCAGAAATCATTTCAGACTTCAAGCAAATGATTCTTCTGCACTGCACCGGATCATCCTTCCACTTTTTCCACGATGCTTCCAGTTTCTCCATAGTAATACCCAGGCCATTGGGGAATCCTACGTGCCTCATTACCTCGCCGTCATTCCACCAGCAAACCAGGTGGGCAAGGTCGTCTGCACGTACGGGTCGAATCAGCATGCGTTCAGTTTCAATCAAGTTCTTCATTTCCAACCCTGCAAACACTACGCCGAACGGCAAAAAAGTCAAGACACCAGGTGACACTTTTATTGTAAACGTGCTACTAAGTAATTAAAACTAAAATACTTGACAAATCTCTAATTTTGTGTACAGTCAGCGCAATGAGGTCTTTGTTATTATCTAAAACCTCCCTTGCTTCGTTCTACAGCCAGTTGTCCCGATTTGGTGAAACTTACTACCCGCGGGCACTTGGCCGTCACGCTACGTATGAGATTTGGCGTGATGAGGAAATACCAGCTGAGGAGCTTCTTGCCGCGCTTATGGCCGTTCGGCCGGTTGAACCTTTGAAGGAATTTTTTCTCACGTCCCGCGAGCAAGTTTCAAGTTTCCCCCAGCCTTTCTCCAGAGAGATTAAGCCCAAAGTCATAGTCGGCGCCAAGGATTGCGACATACGTTCGTTGATAGAGATACAGGATAACGTCTATCTCAAGGGCGTTATCGAGGATCCTTTTTACAAGGAACGCCGTGAGAAGTATTTGATTGTTACGGTGGATTTCCCCGATCCGGTAGATACCTGTTTCTGTTCGCAGATTGGCGGTAAACCCTATTCCACGTGGGGCGGCGACATTAATATCTCTTTTGGAGAAACCGACATTGTTCTGGACGTGCTTTCATCGAAGGGCGAGGAGGTTATTGAAAAGATGGGAGAACTTCTTGCCGAAGTTCCCGATGAAGAGTTGAAGAAACGCGACAAGCGTCGTGCAGCGGCCGAGCGTAAGCTTCTTAAGGATAACGCAAAGGAGTTTGCACCGGACCTTCCCGACAGAATTGAGCAGCAGCTCGATACTGATTTCTGGGCCAAGGCGCTGGCCAACTGCGTTGACTGCCAGGCTTGCGAACGCATTTGTCCTACTTGTTATTGTTTCCTGGTTTATGATGTTCCTGCAGGCAAGGGATATGAGCGCACCAAGGTTCTTGATTTTTGCTATCATGCAGCTTACGGCAGGGTAGGAGGCGGAGCCAACCCACTTGCGCATTTTTCTCACCGTTTGCGCAACCGGTTCGAGTGCAAGTTCATGGCATTCCCGCGCAAATTCAAGGTTGCCGCCTGTACCGGCTGTGGACGCTGTATTGTGGGCTGCACCGGCAAGATTGATATTCGAGACGTGTTGAGGTCATTATGAACCCCTATGAATCCCGTCAAGCCAAGGTCAAAGAGGTAATAGTAGAAACCTCAACTATCCGGACGTTTGTGCTGGAGCCGAAACCCCTGCTTGCATTCAGGGCAGGTCAGTTTATTGAATTGACGGTACCCGGGGTGGGAGAAGCTCCATTTACCCCCTCGTCTTCGCCCTACGAAGAGAAGACGCTCGAAATGACCATAATGAAGGTGGGGCGAGTAACCACCAAGCTTTTTGATTCGCGTCCCGGCGATACCCTTGCTGTACGTGGGCCTTACGGCGTACCTTATGATATTACCGCGTACGAAGGCAGACACGTGCTGCTGGTGGGCGGCGGGGTCGGCATGGCTCCCCTAAGGGCGCTGTTCCTTACATTGATTCACAACGCCTCGGCATATAAGAAGATACATCTTTATTATGGCGCTCGTACTTCCAAGGATATAGTTTACGACAGGCTGTTTAAGGACTGGGCAAAGATTAAAAACGTGGAGATTCGTCGCAGCGTTGATGTCGGCGACAAGAAATGGAAAGAAAAGGTCGGGGTTGTAACCGTTTTGCTGGATGATATTCCATTCAAACCCGCAGACGGTCTTGCCGTTGTTTGCGGTCCTCCAATCATGATGAAATTCGCCACAAAGAGGCTTCTGGAACTGGGGTTTGCAGATGAGGATATTTACCTCTCGATGGAAAAGAACATGTCTTGCGGGTTCGGTAAATGCGGACATTGTCGCTTGGGAGACCTTTTCTGCTGCATGGACGGTCCGGTTATCACCTGGGACAAGGTTAAACACCTCGAGGATCCATTTGTATGAATAAGATTCCTCGAACCGTATGTCCGTTCTGCAACCTGGGGTGTGAGTTTGGATTTGAGATTAAAGGCAGAGATATCAAGCGAGTCGAGTACGTCAGCGATTCCCGTAATCAAGGCAGGCTATGCGCTAAAGCTAATGCGGCCGTTGAAATAGTTAATCATCGCCGCAGGCTTTACCATCCCCTTATCAAGGGCAAGCAAGTTGCCTTAACCGAGGCCACAGGGTATTTGCAGCAACGCCTGGCCGATTTCAAGCCTGACGAGGTTCTTCTGGTGTACGATGCATCACTTACCAACGAGGAAGTATCATCGTTTTTGGGATGGGCTTCCGGGGCGGGCTGCAAGAATCTGGCTTATATAACCCCGGGGCCGGAATCGGCATTCCTTTACGGTGAACCGGTGAAGCTTTCTGCTGAGCAGATTACCGAAGGCGACTACGTGTTTATCGTAGGCGATGCATTTGCTCAGAATTCGGTTATCTCCGGCTACGTTGGACAGGCAAAGGCGAATAATCGTGGTTTTCGCTACATAGTTGTGGATTCGTTTGAAACCAATACCTCTCACTTTGCGCATGAATTTGTCCAGGTAAAACCGGGTCGTGAGGGA
>JAUVJT010000033.1 GCA_030592225.1 Candidatus Stahliibacteriota bacterium
CGCCCCTTTAACCATAGCCCCTTACAGTTTTGCACTGTGAGGCTTGAGCGCTTTGGCAAATCGAATCATGGCGTCAATCATTGCGTCCTGGATTTCAGGCCATTTGGCTTCATCACGATAACCGCCATTCGTAATTTGTTTCTTTATACGACAGGCTCTTTTACCTTCGAGCCGCTGCCACTCAAGCGAACCCCCAAATGCCTCCTCGATGGCATCCCTGGATTCGAAGAGCTTGTCAAAGATAACCTTGTTTTCCTCTTCAGAGTCTTTACCACGGTCAATGTAAAGTTCGACATGGGCACCGTGTTTTTGAATTACATAAGCTAATAATAAACCACTCGTGCCTGCGCTTGTTCCGAGCCAGCCATGCTGACTTGGGGAGATATTAGCATGAAGCTTGCTTTTGGTTTTAGCCTCCTCCAATAGTTGAGTCCAGAACCGACGCCTTATCGTGTAGCGTTCCGCCAATTCCTTTTTGGTTGCACCCACCTCACGGCTTTCCTCGCTAGGGCCAACGATGAGGGTCAACAAGGGTGCACTAGGGGAATCACCTATTTGAATTGCTTCTACTTTAAGCAAGTAGAAATCTGCACCGGATGATTCGTTGAGCCAGGAAATGGCCCCTACGTGTTCCGGTCTGGGATCGGAGACAATCCAGATGCCGACTTTAGCGCCTATGGCTGTTAAGTAGGTGATGAGTTTGCCAAGGTGTTCATGGTTGCTTTTTTCGAGCTGGTTTTCGATAACGACCGGATTGCCCGCATCGTCTTCTGCAACGAGGTCTACGCTGAATTTACCGGCGCTCTGTTCACGTTCTGCGCTGGCCAGAGACAGGTCAATTACGTCATTCAATACGTCAATGTTATCCTGAAGCCAAACTGTAAAATCATGGGCTTCATGCTTCCATACTTCTCGAAGGGGAACCCTTTCCAGTTTGCCAATCATTACCGGAACCTCCTTTATAAGAATAAGTGTAGGACAACATAGGGAATTGTCAACAGAAAGTGGGCGACGCCTGCGTCGCCCCTACGACCGAAGGAAAATGAGTGAAGGGAGTTTTACCGCAGGAGAGCGACCGCAGGAAGCTCCAATCTACGTCCATCTGCGGATAAATACAAATCTGTGTACCGTAAGGAAAACGAGTGGAACGAGTTGTCAATCTGAGTAATCTGTACCCTATGAGCGCGTGACGCGCTCAAGGGGCAGGCTCTGGTTAATCCTCCTACATTGACTCTGGTTTTATTGCCGTTATAATCCCCCTCATGATTAAGATTCGCTGGAAGCGCAACGCGGTGCGCGAGGTAAAAAAAGGTACTGCGATTGCAGAACTCATCCCCGCAGGACAACCCATCATCGCGGCCAAGCTGGACGGCGAGTTGGTAGGACTCAATACGCCGTTGACCAGGGATGCAAGGATAGAATTCATATTGGCAACCGACCCGGAAGGGTTAAGGACTCATCACGAAAGCCTGATTTTCATCCTTACCATGGCTGCCAAACGCGCCTTTCCAAAAGCTCGTCTGGTGGCGGAGCATTCCACCTCCAAGGGGTTCTACTGTACTCTGAGGATGGATCGCATCATGGAGAAACGCGACGTGGAGCGTCTGGAGGCGGAGATGCTGGGGCTTCTTGCAGACGATTTGCCCATAACCATGAAGTTAGTCAACCGGGATGAATTGATTAAAATCTGCCGGAAGAATAAAAACGACTCTAAACTTTCACTTCTGGAGTATGCCAATGAAAATCACTACTTCACTCACACCTGTGGCGACTTTTCCGACTGGGCGCGAGGGCCGCTGGTGCCCTCCACCGGCTCCCTGGCCTCATTCGAGCTTCTGTACTACCCGCCCGGATTCATCCTGCGTTTCCCTACACCTGCGAGTTTCCCGGAACTGCCCAAGTTCGTGGAGCAGCCCAAGCTATTCTTGGTATTCCACCGCTACGAGGAGTGGGGCGAGGCAATAGGCATCTCCGATACCGGTCAGCTTAATCATCTCCTCGATGCCGGACAAGGCCTGCAACTGGTCAACGTTGCCGAGGCTCTGCACGAAAAGGCCATCGCCCGGATCGCGGACCGCATCTCGGCCACTCCTATTCTACCAAGGATAGTGCTGATTGCCGGCCCTTCATCGGCGGGTAAGACTACGTTCTCCAAGAGATTGGCGGTACACTTAAGAGTCAATGGACTGCGACCCTTGCCCTTGTCGGTGGACGATTATTTTCTTGACCGCTCCCGCACCCCGCTGGATGCAGAGGGTAAACTAAACTTCGAGGGGATAGAAGCCATTGACCTGGAGTTCTTCAATCAGCAGTTGGTAGTTCTTCTCGAAGGCAAAAGGGTTGACAGACCGCGCTTCGATTTCATAAAGGGCATGCGCTACTTTAACGGCGCCACCATGACCCTGGAACCGGACGAGATACTCATTGTGGAAGGCATCCATGCCTTAAATCCCAGACTAACCTCCGCCGTTCCCAAACATCTTAAGTTCAAGGTTTACGTCTCCGCCCTGACTCAGCTTAACTACCACGACCAGCGGATGGTCTCTACCTCGGACACCCGGATGCTGCGCAGGATGCTTCGGGATTATCAGTACCGGGATCACACTCCCACCCAGACCCTGCGGCGCTGGCCTGCGGTACGCAGAGGTGAGGAACGCAACATCTTTCCCTACCAGGAATCAGCAGATGAGATGTTCAACTCCGCCCTCATCTACGAAATGGCCGTTATGCGCAACAAGGTTGTCAGCCTGCTGCGCACTGTGCGCACCAAAGGATTCAAGGCGGAGGCGGAACGAATGCTTGATCTTCTGAACCTGGTTAACCCCATGGACGAGGAGGCCGTCCCTCCGGTATCAATCCTGCGTGAATTCATCGGCGGCAGTATCTTCCGCACCAAACACAATAATCACAAAATCCCCAAGAAAAAATCCAGATAAATTAAGGGGTATTTGACTTCCCTGTATTTCGCGCTATAATTTTGGCTACAATCAGGCGAAAGGAGAATTTAGATGCCTAAAAGGACGTATCAACCTAGTAATTTGAAGCGCAAACGCAAGCACGGATTCCGCAAGCGCATGTCCACTGCAGACGGACGTACCGTGCTCAAGAACCGCCGCGCCAAAAAGCGCAAACGGCTCTCCGCGTAGGTGGGGTAGTTGAACGCTGCCGGCTCACAAAGCCTGCCCCGCCGGGATATTCTGAGAAGAAGAGCAGATATTATTGCGACTCTCGGCGTCAAGCCGGAGCGCAACGGAGCGCTTTCAACCTTCTTCCTCCCCGCTCAAAGCCGCAGGGCGGCCTTCTTTGTTCCCAAACGCATCGGGAATGCGGCGGTCAGAAACAAACATAAGAGACGCATGCGCGAGATATACCGGCGAATGAGGGAGTGCTTCCCCCAGGGCGGGATAATCTTCCGGCTGCGACAGCCTGCTGAATTCAACGGGCTTTGCAGGGATTTCGAGCGGACTGCCGCAAAGCTCGGGGACAGGCGCAAGGAACACCCTGATGCGTAAGGTGCTGATCTGGATAATCAAGGCATATCAGATCATCGCTGCCGGGACGCCGAGGAATTGCCGCTTCGAGCCGACGTGTTCGCAGTACGCAATAGAGGCGATTGATAAGTACGGTGTGTTCAAAGGAACTGTTAAAGCCGCCTGGAGGGTTCTGCGGTGCAATCCGTGGAACCAGGGCGGGTATGACCCTGTGAGGTAACTAGTGAGCGACGGACAACAACAGAAAGGAAGTATCTGGTCAACGGTTTTGGTGGTGGCATTGGTGGGAGGTATGTTACTCGTTTTCAATTTTTTGAGAAAGGATTCGTCAGGCGGCGGATGCATGGGTGCGTTGCAAGGGGAGCAACCCGCTTCTGTAGCGACATCGGTAGGAGCGCCAACTAAGGAACCGGGCTTAGTCGCTGAGGCAGAAGAGGCAGAAGAGGAAGGCACCAAGGCAGATTCGGTAACCCTCGAAAACGAACACCTCAAATTCTCGTTTCTTGCCTGGCCTTACCATCCTGGTTTCAGGATAACGCGAGCTGAACTCAAGGAGTTTGACCGCAAGAAGAAAGCTGAAAGCACTGAACGTATACCCGTCAACCTGCTGGAGGAATCGGGATTCGAGGTTCTGGGAAAAATGGACTCGAGTCTCGTAACCGTAAGACTTGCCAACCGCAGCGACACCTCGGTGACCTACGTGTGGGAAGACACCCTGGGCAAAGAAAAGCACATAGATATTATATTGAGCGGCCGGGAGCTTCTCATTTCCAGACCGGACTCTCTTGATCCTCTCCTGTTCCATTGTGCGGAAGGTCTGCTGCCTACCGAACCCGGGGACAAGACAGAATTGACTCTTTATCAAATCTACTACCGCGATGGCGAGAACAAGATTCAACACCTCAACGCCAAGAAAGTCGCTCAGGTCTCGACCGGCAAACGCACCATTGAGCCAGGTCCCTACAATTGGGTTGCCCTCCGCAACAAGTACTTTACTGCAATCGTGTTGCCGTCAGAGCCGGTGGTAGGGCAAATCATGCCGCGCATGACTGAAGACAAACGCATCTCCCTGGCTTTCGACATCGAAGCGGGTTCAGAATTTACGCTCTACTTCGGACCCCAGGATTACGACCTGCTCTCCGGGATGGGTCATAAGTTAAACCGGATCGTGGAGCTGGGCGGCTCGGCGTTCCGTTGGTTGGGTATCTTTATTCTAAAGGTATTCCAGTTTTTATACAAGATATTAGGCAACTACGGGGTGGCAATCATTGTGTTCTCGATCCTCATGAAGCTTGGGTTCCTGCCCCTATCCCAAATTCAGCAGCGTTCCATGCAAAAGATGCAGGTGCTGCAGCCCAAACTCAAGGAGCTGCAGGAACGCTTCAAGGACGACAAACAGCGGCTGAACGAAGAAACCATGAAGCTGTACAAACTTCATGGAGCATCGCCGTTCAAGGGCTGCCTGCCCATGCTTATTCAGCTGCCTGTGTTCTTCGGGCTTTATGCGGTGCTGCGCAACGTCATCTCGCTGCGCGGTGCGCCGTTCATCAATCTCTTTACGGTAACAGTTAAGAGTTCTGTTAACCTTCTTAACTTCATCCGCATTCCTGCCGGCGAGTTAACATGGCTGGTGGACCTGTCCCAGCACGATCCCTTCTACATACTACCTGTTCTGATGGGCGTGGCCTCTGTATTCCAGAGTCTGCTGACCAACGCCAATCCACAACAACGCGCAATGACCTACATGATGCCTATTTTTATTACTGTAATCTTCCTTAATTTCCCTTCAGGATTACAGTTATACTGGTTTCTTTTTAATCTCCTCTCCATACTGGAGTACACTGTTTTTAGGAAAGGAGCACAATCCGGAGGAGAACAACAATGGCAGAGGAAGCAAACCAAGGAGATTGTTTCGGCGAAGAGTTTGCCGAAATCCTCTCTAAGATAATCTCGCTTGCCGGTTTCCGCCCCCGTATGGAGTGGCGCAAGCGCGGCGAGAACGAATATTACGCCAACGTCAGAACGCGTCGCTGGGACGGCCTGCTTATAGGCCGCTCCGGCGAAACCCTGCGGGCGCTTCAACTGCTGGTACAATCGATACTGCAACATCGTCACCCTAAGATTCCCGTGGTTATCATTGACGTAGGCGGATATAAACAGCGCCGCGAGAACTTTCTGATAAAGAAAACCATGGCCATAACCAAGATTGTCACAGAAACCGGACGTGAAATGATGTTTGATCCACTGACAGACAGGGAACGCAAAGTAGTAGAAAAAACCCTTGCCGATATAGACGGTATACGGTGCTATACCATAGGCACGGGTTACCGAAAAAACGTAATAATCGCGCCGCAGAAATGATCCTAGAACATCTTCAGGATGTCATCGTCGCCCCTTCGACTCCTGTGGGACGCAGTGCAATAGCCGTGGTACGCGTTTCAGGTCCCCAGGCCCTCAGGATGTGCGATCAGATATTCCAGGGACGTAAACGGCTCAGTGAAGTAGGGGGACATCAACTGCTTAACGGATTCATTGTACGTGGTGAGGATGTTGTTGACGAAGTGGTTGCCGCAGTTTACCGATCACCTCACAGTTATACCACAGAGGATATTGTTGAATTCTCGCTTCACGGTAATCCCCTTATTGTGGAACGGGTTACCGACCTTTTGATTTCGGCAGGCGCGCGCCTGGCCGAGCCCGGGGAATTTACCCAGCGCGCCTACTTGCACGGCAGGCTCGACGTAACCCAGACCGAAGCGGTACTGGCCACCATCGAGTCCCGCACCATGAAAGGCGTCAAGGCCGCAATGGCGCAACTGCAGGGCGATCTGACCAAAGAGCTGGGCGATCTGACCGGCAAGGTGCGTTCCCTGGTAACTTTTATAGAGGCGCAACTGGAATTCCCGGAAGAGGACATACCCACGTCGTCCGTCGACCCTGTGCTGGAGGAGTTAATTGCCGACGTGGAACGATTGGAGCAGGCGTTCCGGAGAGGACGCAGCCAGCGCAAGGGACTGACAATAGTACTCGCCGGACGGCCCAATGTGGGCAAGTCCACCCTGTTCAACGCCCTGCTGGAGGAGGAACGCTCCATCGTAACCTCCGTACCCGGAACGACCCGCGATCTCCTGACGGGTACCCTGCGATTTCCCGGCGGGCAGGTTCGGCTGTTCGACGGCGCAGGTATAGGAATCGCCGAATCCCTTCCCGATCAGATAGCGGTCAAACGTACCATAGGGGCTGCTAATCGCGCCGATTTCCTGGTGATTGTCCTCGACGCAACCTCAGGATTCGTTCCCGCTGACGCCGAACTGCTGAAACTCCTACGAACGAAACCCGGAGTAGTTGTCTGGAACAAGGTTGATGCCGTAAGCGAGATACCCAAACTGCCGAACGTGGCCGGGGAACCCATATCGCTCTCGGCTTTAAAAAAAACGAACCTCTCCCGGCTGCTTGACCGCATAAAAGAAGAGGCCTGCAGTCAGGGAGAAACGTTCTTTGCAAACCGCTTTCAGAAGGAGCGCATCAGGAATCTTGCCGTATACTTAAAAGCGGCTTTAGATGCGCAATATCTGGATATGAGAGCCAAGGAACTGCGCGAAACCCTCACCTTTGTGGCAACGCCCGATCGTCAGGCTCTCAATCGCCACATACTCGAAGAAATTTTCTCACGCTTCTGCGTGGGAAAATAGGAGGTAACTTAAATTGTTCAGACGTTTGCTGTGTTATGTCGAGGCGGGCGAAACCGGTCTTGACGAGCTTGAGGGACTACTGGATCTCGCTTCTCAACTCCGCTGCCGCGTCATTGTTCTGGCCGTTATTGCACCTGAAGGCAAGAAACTTACCAAAAAAGAAACCCAGGCCAGAGAGACGCTCGAGGATAGATCCTGGAAATTCCTCTACGAGATTGAGGACATAGCCTTTGAAAGAGAAATAAAGATCTCGCTAATGCTGGAAGAAGGAGATGTAGAAGACACAATCGCGGCGGTTGTTAAAAGCTACAATGTTGATCTATGCTCGACGTTCTCTTACAAAAGCATCCATGCGGGAAGTTTGCTTGCCAAACTCTCCACCGTCCCCTTGCTCTTTTTCAATAAGGAGGGACCATGATTCGTATATCCGAAGCCATCTGCGAGAAAGGAATCATACTGGACCTTAAAACACACGAGAAAATCGGAGTAATCAAGGAACTCGTCTCCCTTATGGTCAATCTGGGATTGGTCGCCGATGAGGAAACTTTCTGCTCCGACATCCTCAAACGGGAAAATCTGGAGAGCACGGGCATCGGCCTGGGGGTGGCAATACCTCATGCCAGGACAGCCGCCACCCACGACCTGCTCCTTGCTTTTGGCCGCTCGACACAGGGAGTTGACTTCAACTCTCTGGACGGCAAACCATCTCATCTGATTTTTCTTATAGCCGCGCCGGAGGAAAAGAAATCTCATTATATCATGGCATTAGCCAGATTGTCGAAGATGCTGCGCAAGGAAGATATGCGCGCAGGGCTGTCAAAAGCAACCAGCGCACAAGAGGTTATAGATATTTTGAAACGAGCCGAGTAACCTTATGATTTGCGTGCAAAAAGAGACGACCCCGGGGCCGTCTCTTTTATAGAATCAGGGACTTTTACGTACCGCTCACATCGAGCAAAATCCGCTTGGCCAGAACCGCCTGGGCGCCAAATATACCCTCGGCTTTATCGTACAGCGCTATGAATACCTGAAGGAAATACTCGTCAACATCCCTGGGAGCGGGGTAAGGCTCTGAAACCCTGGGCGTTATACCTTCCCATGCAAGACCCGCCAGACCGTCCTTGAAATCAGGGGTGTTCTTGATGATGGAGGCAATCTCTTTCTCCCAGAAATCAACGGTATGCCCTGAATCGGAGAACAGATCGATAAACAGCGCCAGGCGGTCGGCCTGCTTTTCCAGATATTTCTGCAGTGTCTCGCCGCTGTACAAAAATCCGGTTCGCACCAGCCACGCTATGGAATGAAGTCCCACCTCGTAATCCAGGTCAGAAGCAAGTATCACCTCGCGAACGCTGCGCTTGCCGTCAACCTGCTCAAGGATAACCATATCCTGCTCTCGAAGAGCCTTGGTATCCGCTCCTTTCCCTCCTTCACTCCTGAACAACCTGGCTTCAAGGGAACCAATAACGGCCAGAGCCTTGCGGGCACCGAAGGTCAATTTACGTTCATCCATCAACCATCCTCCTTAATTCTTCAAATGGTGAAGGTATAGATTGTTTATCGCAGTCACAACTGGAGACGTTAAGATTCGTCCCGCACGAAGGACAAAGCCCCTTGCAATCTTTCCTGCACGAGGGGGCAAGGGGCAGTACCAGCAAAAAAGTATCCCGAACCATATACCGCAGGTTTATCTCCTCGGTATAGAACCTCAGATCGGTTGCATCTTCTTCACAACTGCCGGTCTTCTTCGATTCGGGAAAAAGGGTCATGTTTGCCGAAGCGCGAATCTCTTGCGTCATTGGTTCACCACACCGAGAACATGAAAACTCAACGGCGGTTTCAATGTCGAGACGCACGTCTATCCTGTCAGCGGTGCGTTCGATTTTGATACTGCAGGAGAGCGGGGCGGAAAAGGTATATTCGCCAAGATTGAGGTCTTCGGTATTCGCTTCTACATCGAAGTTATTTGCACCCTGGCTGAGTTGTTGGGGGAAGAAAATCAAAGAACTATCAGACCTCACGAGCTTTCGGCCTCCAGTATCCCCAGAACCAGAAGTTCCCTGGCGCGTTTGAAGTGCTCGAACCCCTCGGTACTTTCCCCGCCCAACAGCCCTTCGTACTCGGCAAGATCGAGGGACGCGACCTCTTCCCTGCTCCTGTCTTTGACCAGTCGACACAGAATATCTGCAGCCACAAACATGTGCGGATCGCAAAGCGCGCACATGAATTTTATCTCGGCAATTCGATTTCCATCAAGTTTGCCATACAGGAAAAGCTGATCCTTATTGCCCTTGCGCGGGCAGAGTTCTCCCTTTATCTCCACCTCAGCACCATCTATCTTGCCCATGAGGCTGTCTGCGGGATTGATAAACAGTCCTTTGAAATAGCGAATGATTACGGGTTCTTCAACCAACTCAACCTCCAGCAGCACCAAAGGTGGGCAGTTCGGATATTTCGGCAAGTATCTTTTTCATCTCCGAGGCAAAAATGTCCACTTCTTCAAGGGTATTGTAGAGGTAGAACGAGGCGCGGTACAGGGTGGGACGGAACCCGGGCCAGACGGCGTCGAAGACGGGCTCGTGCGCGTGATACCAGGAGTGCACGCAGAACGTACCTTTGCGAATCATTATATTCACGCGCTGATCGAGCTTCTCGTCAATGTCAGGCTCGTCGTCGGAAAAACGGGTGGCCGGTTTGAGAAGGTAGAAGGTAAGGATACCGGAGCGTTCCCGTGCGTCACGGGGACCGAGGATGCGTATCTCGTGATGGTGTGAAAGCCGTTCGGTGAGGGCGGTGTTGAGTACGGTTTCATGCTCCGCGATGCGATTGAGCCCGACTTCCATGAGGAATCGCGCCGCCGCTCCCGCGCCGATGATGCCCGCGTAATGCTGCAGGCCGGCCTCGAATTTGTGAGGCGACTTAAAATAACTGGGGTGCCCCAGAAGGTTGGTATCCTCCACCGTGCCGCCGCCTACGATGAAGGGGTGTATTACGTTCTCGTCGTTGAGGACTTTCTTACGTCCGTAAAGTACCCCTACGCCGGTCGGACCGCACATCTTATGGATAGAAAAAGCGATGAAATCGACACCCATATCGCTTACGTTGATTTTTTTATGGGGTACGCTCTGGGCGGCATCCAGCAACACCAGAGCGCGAGAATTCTGTTCCCTGGTAAGTCTTACCACTTCTTTCACCGTATCGTCAGAAAGAAAAGTTCCGTCCAGATTGGAACAGTGAGCAAGACTTACCATCCTTACCTTGTCCCCTGCCTCGGCAAGCGCCTTCTTGAAATTTTCCAGACTGAAACGGTACTCCGTATCACCGGGGATTACTCTGTGCCTGGCGATGTTTCCACGGTTCTCAAGCTCCTGCCATGGACATAGGTTAGAATTGTGTTCCTTGTCAGTGGTGAGCACTACGTCGTCCCGCTCCCAGCATAACGATAAAGCCAGCAGGTTTATCGCCTCTGTGGTATTTTTTGTAAACACTATCTCGTTCACATTTGCCGCACCGATAAACTCTTTAATACTCTCGCGCGCCTCTTCGGTCTTGGCGTCAACCTGAGCGGCAAACCAGTGAGTGCTGCGCTCGCCGCATCCGGAATATCGAGTATAGTATTCATGCACCGCATCAATTACCGGCTGCGGCTTCAGAGTCATGCAGGCGTTATCGAAGTAGATAGGCGGTTTCCCGTTACGTTCCTGTTGGAGCGTAGGAAACGCATCCCTGTATTCATTCAATGAACTCATCGCCTAATCATATCAACTATTGCCCCAGTGTCAATCCAGCCCCCCGTAACACACTCCCGTAACACACTCCCGTAACACATTTCCGTAACACACCTCTGCAACACACTTACCCTTCGGGCATTTTTATTTCCGCCTGGAGCTGCGCTCCGGGAATTTAAGGACATAACTCCCCCTCTGAAGTTAACTGCAATCCATTAATCATAAAGAAGCTTGACAATTCCGCAAGTTGCGATAGCATGGATAGAAAGGAGTCGCTTGTGAAAAAATTTGTGTTCGTCATTGTGGGGCTGGCTATAGTAAGTACTCTTTACGCCACCGCTCCCATGCGCGATGGGGCTTATCCTGGACAGATAACTCCGTACATCATGCTCAACGATACCACGGACCCGTTAAAGCTGCGGTTTAACTACCTGTACGAATTCTCCCAGATCGCGCAGTTCTGCGCCGATTGGCAGCTCGATGATGTCGATTCTGCAGATCACGGCGGGATGATTGAGGCCGAAACCGGCCCTCTGCGCCCGATAATCCAGACCGACAACACACAGGAGGCCATATGGGTATGGGCAAGGTATGGAGAGTTAACCGGCGACGTGGAGAGATTCCGTGATAATATCGAAAAAGCATGGTTCTACTGCGAGAACTTCCCGGCGTGGGAGGAAGAACACGATTACGGAGAGTACTACCGCGCCCATAACTGTGCATGGGGCATTGCCGCCGAGCAGCGCTACCGGGCGGTGTACGCTGACGAGAACTGGACGTGGTATTGCGACTCGTGCGCCGAGTACGTAAAATATCATCCCTTGAGTATTATGTCCAAGATCAACCGCTTCGTTACCGGCTGGTGCGCAGGATGGCTCTACCGATACGGTATCGAGGCCGACGATGCCGAAGCCCGCGACAGCGCATGCTCTTTTGCCGACACCCTTCTGGGCTGGATAGACAACATGACCCCCCAATATGCCCTAACAGAGGAGGGCTGGGCCATGTCTGCCGGAACCGAGGTCTGGGGTATATGCAACTCCGCTTTTCAGAAAGACACCCTGAGAGGCAAGAACTGGATTGCAGAAAACGGCCGGTACCTTGATACCTTCCAGGTATGGAAACAGGCAGGCTACTACTCCTGGGACAACTCGTGGAACGTAGGCTTTTGCAACGGTCACGGCGCAATGTACGATATCTCGCATGATGAGACATATGCCCGCCATCACCGCTGGTTGACCCATAAGCTGCTTTCCTATGATACTGACAATGACGGCGGGATCATGGCCAGCACCCAGGACGCGGACACCATTGACATGACCTGGATCTCGTTGTACTTATGTATGATGGGGCTTGACCGTTTGATTGGCGAGGTGTACGAGCGCGACGCGGGCGCGCTGGAGATTATAGGGATATACGACGGTATCGAGATAGAGCCGGGGTCCAGGATTGACCTTGTGGCAGTGGTTTCCAACTACGGCCGGGAACCCCTCAGCAACGTTGGAGTGACGCTTTCGGGCGATGCATCGGGTTCAGCTACTTCGGATTTAGAGTTCCTGGGCGCCGATACCATTACCCTGGTATCCGACTGGCTGGTACCTGAGGAAGGCACATTGATCCTTGCAGTATCGCATCCCCAGGACGAAAACCCGAACAATGACACGCTGATTGTGGGAGTAAATAGAACTGTAGACGTACGTGAAGAACCGATTGCATCACCGGCCCTGCATCTGGAGGTTACCACTCTGACCAATGGGATTTGCCATATCAACTACGCCTTCTCCGGATCGGATGTAGGCAGGCTTGCCATTTACGATGTCCTCGGCTCCAGAATTAAAAGAGAAACCTTACTTGCCAGCGAAGGATCATTGGAATGGGATATCTCTGAGCTATCTGCCGGTATCTACTTTATCAGACTCGATGCTGGGGAAACTTCGATTACTTCCAGGTTCGTCTTCCTGCGTTGAACTCCTGCCAGGCCGGAAGGATAACCTTGTAGTAGTACTCCTCGGCCAAACGCTTGCGGTCGAAACGTTCGCCGACTTTCCTGGCTTGCTTCGACATCTTGCGCAATCGGACAGGATCTTTAAGCAAGGCGGCTGTCTCAATTGCCAATCGCTCTGGAGATGAATTAAGTATACCCGTTTTGTTGTCAACAATTAGTCGTCCGCTTTCTACGTAGTAATCTGGGTCCATCAGTCCCATAACAGGTAACCCTGCAACTAAATACTCATATTCCTTGGCTCCAATTGCTCCACGATAAGCATCATATCCTGATAATAAAGCGTTTAAACCCAGCCGAGCTTTTCCTAAGCGATCTGGTAATTCTTCGGGAGCGCACATGGTTTGTATCACTACATTATCACTCAATTCTAGTTTGTAAATCCCTCGAAGAAACTCCTCGCCTAGCTTATTGTTCAAATCAGAACTGAAAAGTATTCGGACCGAAGGATAAAGTTCTGCGAGAGAATGCAGATATTTCAGAATACCTGCAGGGTTTCTGATAGATATCAACGTGCCGGAATAGATGAGGTCAAACTCCTTCTTTACGGAAAGAGCTTTTACAAACAAAGCAGCGTCGCTTCCATTACGAATTACGAGGGTCTTTCCTGAAGGATAACGGAGAAACTTCACCAACTCATCCCGAACCCAATCAGTTATGGTAACGATCCTCGATGCTTTCCTGCCTAAATGTCGTGCCAATGCAACCTGAAAGGCCTCAAATATCTGTCTAAGGATGAATGTTTTGGAGACTCGAAGAGTTGCCTGGGGCAAATCCCTCACATCAAGAATAAGTGGGTACCTAAATCTCCTAGCCAGGAGATAACCTTCCAGTAAAGCCCATACTGGCGGCATGCTGGTAAAGATAATGTCAGGATTCAAATTCCTCGCCAGAGTCAGCAGTTTGGGAAAGGTAAACGGTATACGTAGAGGTTCGATGCGCCATCGAGCTAAGGGAACTTTGATTCGACTATACCCCTGTTGTAAAATATCTCCAGAATACGGGGAAACG
>JAUVJT010000198.1 GCA_030592225.1 Candidatus Stahliibacteriota bacterium
ATGGTGCGGATCTCGACGAGGAGCGGAATCTTGCCTTCGTCGGTATGACGAGACCCCGCTTCCACCTTACGCTAACCCTCAACCGTTCCAAGCCGCCCAGCCAGTTCCTTGCACGACTACCGGTGCAGGTGTCGAGTTGGCCTTCATATTAAGCGATCGAAAGGAATCCGTATAGAATGTGAGTTGAAATGGATGAGAAACCTGATCTGATCTTTACCCTGCAGAAAGCAGGGGTGGCGTTACCTCCGAATGCCGAGCGACCGTTCTTTGTGCTGTGTCCGTTTCACAAGGACCGGCGCAACCCCAACATGCGCGTCGATCCTGGGCAGGGTGTGTTTCACTGTTTCGCCTGTGGGGCAGGGGGCGATGCTATTTCTTTTATCGGACTGCAGCTTTTTGGACCCAGCTTCAACCATCGTGATTCCGAGATGTTTAAAAAGGTCTTAGAAGCGCTGGAACGTTATGAAGTGCCCAAGATCGAGTATCGGCCGCCACCACGTCCAAAAGAACTCAACCAGGACATCGTCCAGGTCCTCACCCTGTCCGCGCGTGTATACCATCTTGCGTTGATGAGAGAGACCAGCAGACCTAGGGAGCTTTTAGGCGCTGAACGACTAGTTTAATTCCAGCATTCCGGACGCGAGCAGGCGAGAACCCGTAGCTTGTCCGACCAGATTAAAAAAAACGATGGAGAGTAACATAAGGAACGAAGATTAGGTGAGGCATAACAAACGGTAAAAAGACTCATTTTATGTGTGCTCAGGCTTGGCAGTGAACGAGATCAAGGAATCAGGAGCAATTTCTCAATTGATGTGTTTCCTAGACTGTTGTACTCTAGGATCACCGAATGTGCTTAAGTAGCGACTTCGTAACACCCGTGGCGAAGGGGGAGCGACCAACCAACACTTTTATCAACACCCTACTTCGCCGGAGGTCGGGTGTTTGCGTTGGTAATGTGTGGGTGGTTAGCGGAGGGCTAGAACAAGATGGGGATAATAAGTGTGCTGGTGGTAGAACCTGATCCACTCAGGCTGAAAGGAATCGTCACCTCCCTAGAACGAGAAACCGGCTTCAAGGTAACAGGCGCCGGGAGTGACTTTATTGAGGCTCTCAAGGCAGGCTCGTCACCATTTTCTACCCCTGATGTTCTCATAATCAACATCGACCATCAACTAATGAAGAGAATGAAGAGCTGGGTCCTTCTGCGCGCTTTGTTGCCTGATATAAGGGTTGTCGCGCTGACAAAGGGCGAGGAAGGCAGAGTGCTAGAAGCTGCTCTTGCCGCGGGGTTCAGAGCTCTCCACCCGACAGGAGTTGATCCAGACGTGCTCTGTAATGCGGTACGAAATGCAGCAAAAGGAGCGATGGATTACAACCCCGAACTGTCAGAGAAAATCAAAAGAATGTTGATGATGCCAGCAAAGGAAAATAAACTGTGCATTGGTGGGTTGACAGTGGATCCACGAATAGACTGGATGGAATTAATGAGCAAGTTTGGCAGCTTGACCCAAAGGGAAAAGCAGACAATGACGTCGCTGGTCGAGGGAATGACCAATCGCCAGATCGCCCAGGAACTGGAAATCACAGTGAGAACAGTCGAGTTTCATGTGAGCAATATACTTAGGAAACTAAATGTGTCATCACGAATGGAGGCGGGGCTTCTGGCTTTGTGGATTCAAAGCAGCGGGCAAGAAACCTGACCAGAGAGCAGGCCACATACTGTGGAGACCACAGGAAAAAACTGTTGATATCCACAGTTTTCACGTCGCCTTTTCTGTGAAACCATGTAGGTACCACCGTGCAATCCGATGGATAATCTATGTATAGGAGGCGAGAGATGAACAAAAAAGGCAAAGCGGTACTTGCTGCGGTGATTATGCTATTAATGCTGGGATCAATTGCAGCAACAGTGGATTCCCCACCCCCTTATTGTATAGTCGTGTTAGAACCAGTCAAGGCTGGAGAAAAAAACTCCGAGGTCGTAGATGTAATCTGCTTGGATACCCCGCCAGCTGTGGATCCTTTCGCGCTTTCTTTCGATGGTAAGGAAGGTAACGAAACCGATGGGGTTGTTTTTGGGCGCGACACATACTACGCCTTGGGGAGAGACTGGGATTATTTTGACTTTGGGGGTTCAATAATTTCTTGGGTGACTACAAATCCAGACATGTGTAATGAAGGCGACGCCTATATTGCTAACACAATGCCTTCTGGATGGAACGACAGAGTTTCATCGGCCCAACTTGCCGGGGGAAGCGGCTGTCGTTGGTATTATCACTACGAGCACACCTATCGTGGTGGGAGCAGCTATAATTGCGGCACTTCCTGCGCGTGGATGCCAAGCTGGATAAACAATGAAACATCGTCTGAATACATCAGGTGAATACATCAGGGATTAGTTCCCCAGTCGAAGTCAACAAACTTCTCGGCTCAATGTTGTTGCCCATCAACTTAAAGGGTTCAGGGTGTTTATTGTCGCCCTGAACCCTTGCCCAGGACATGTCTTCGATAGATCTTGTTACTAGATAGCAGAGAGAGACGAATCCCACAACAATTACACTCGCAAAATTGTGTCGCTCAGCCTGTTGATCAGCAAATTAAGGTAACTAGTTGCTTTAGCTGCACACACTAACTATAATGAACGGGATTGATTTAATTGTTGAGCGTCAATGAAAGATCTGATATTCCCTTTGCGGGCACTGGGCATCAACCAGATAGCATCTACATTCCTCTTGCTAGGTATTCTCTTGGCATCCTGTGACAGGATCGGTTCGTACTCCAAATCCCCAAGCGCCCCCCCAACCCCTACATTGGGGCCACCGGCAACGTCCGAAGATTGCCCGGGCATAGTACTGCGCAGCGGTATGGTCATCGGGAATATGGCGACCTGGTTTATAGAGAATAATACTGATGAGCACGCGACACTTCGAGAGATTCGAAACATGGTGTGGCCATCAGCTAGCAGCCCACTGCTTCAGATTCGTAAAGACGATAAAGTCATATGGGGCGATGGGGTGCAGCAGGGGGCAGTTATTTCGTGGGGGAATAGTATTGATGGAGCGATAGCGCCTCATGAAACGACAGAATTCGAATTTAGGTTCACTTACGAAGCTTCCCAAATAGGGTACGCATTCGAATTAGTTCTCGAACCAGAGTGTATCCTGGTCGGAAAACGGTAATATCTTGGCACCATTTTTATCTGAGAGATTCCCCACCAAGAACACACGGAAGCCTACTAACGCGCTTAGCGGCCCTTAATTCCCGAACACTAACAGATTCAAAACAGAACAATCGCCCCCGACTTGAGGTGGGCAGGCTGGGGGCATGGCGCCTACAAGACACAAACCCGAGTTTGGTTGAGAGAGGTATAAACGTCCTTTCATTCGAACACCTAGAACAAAAAAGCAGCGGTTCTCGGATTTTCAGTCCAAGGGTTGTTTGACTTTGGCGATTCAAAAAGCCATGAATAGATGACGAGCGATTTATGAAAGGCCGCTTGCAATCCAGAGCCTCTTGACCCTGATGGGTTTAATCATAATACTGTCTTTCCAAACGGTGTAACTACCAAACATGTCTCCCTAGCAATGCAAGAGTTCCTCGAACTCCTTGGCTTTTTAAATTCATAACTCAATAGCAAAGGAATAAAAATGGTTGAGAGCATGTTGATGCTCGGGAATTCAGCAACATTGTTGGCGAATTCGCCCTCAAGCCATCCGGCGTATCATGCAGATCTTTGATCTCCGTGAGCAGTACGACGAGATCGTTCAGGCTAAGCTTCCGCTGCGTCAAACCATCAGCCGCTTGCTTGAGTTGAGCGAGATCCCCACCTATCTCAACGGGGAAGGTGATTTCCAGGCGACACGGTCC
>JAUVJT010000230.1 GCA_030592225.1 Candidatus Stahliibacteriota bacterium
CTTCACTCCATCGTAACTTCTTATAGTAATTTCTTGCATGGCGCTCACTAGTAAACAACCTCGAATGCGATAATAGTCCCATCTAATCCTATTATACTTACTCCGATCTCGTGGTCAATCACCTTTTGTTAATCTGGTTGTGTGCACCCACGGTGGCTTTGATGAAGTAGGCGCCTGCCGGCAAATCGCCGGTTGAGATGGCGATGCTGTGGTTGCCCGCATCGAGCGTGCCCGAGAGCAGGGTTTCCACCTTCTGGCCAATAGAGTCGTACAGGGAGACGTCAACACTCGCTCCAGCGTTAAGCGCGAGCTTAATAAAACCCTGCTTGCTGACGATCGCCGGGGCGTTCACGGAGAATACGAAGTCCGCTTCCTCTTCGAGGCCAGTTGTTTCGCCGATCTTAAGTACCGCGCCCTGGTAAATCTCCTTGTTCGAGCCTTGAACAAAGCATCCGAATTCGATATTGTAGTCTTCGGTGAAACCGTACCAGTCGGTATCTATCTCGTAAGTCCGCTCAATCACCTTTTTTTCTCCAGCCGCCAGAGAGATGGCTTCCCCATTGGCGTCGGGCAGCATGGTGCGTTCCACCCAGTGTAGGTTGTCCATACCTTGCCAGGCATATGGTATATGGGATTCGGTTACGGTAAAATGCACCTTACCTTCTACAGTGGAACCGCTGACGTTAGTGATGGTCGCTTGTAGGGTTCCGGAGGTGGATTGCAGGCTGCCGGTGATGTCCTTTAGGCTTATGGTAAGAGGCGGCTCGACAGCAGCGCGCGCATTGTACTTTGCGTTATAGGCAAAGAAATTATTACTGCCCGTACTGCCTACCACTTTTTCTACTCCATCGAAGACAGCGGTGGGTATGCCGGTAACCCCGTAGAAGCTATTGCGTGCGTTTGCATAGTTGTTGGAAAAATTATCATTGTTGTGGTATTCAACTATCAACACCTTGCCGGGGTGTTCCTCGGCCAGACCTTCGGCACCTTTGGCAGCCGCCGCGCATGGCGGGCACCAAGTAGCGGTACCTATCTCAAGCACCACCACGCGATCCGCCGCGAGTAGGGCAAGCGGTAGGGCCAGTAGCGCTGCAATCAGAAAAAGACTTTTTTTCACAAGTATCTCTCCTTGCCTCATTCAACCGAACGAGGCATCTTTAAGATTGGTTTTCTCTATTCAACAATGAGCGGAGGCGTTTGCCCCCGCTCATTGCATACATTCAAAAAGTTAGTGCAGTATCAAGAGTTTTGCAACCTTGATGCGTGAACCTACCTCGGCCTTAACGAAATAGGCACCGCTGGCCAGATCGTCGGGAAGACTGATAAGGTTCAGACCCGGGTTAAGCTCGCCTTTATGCAGGGTCTGGACCCGGCGGCCGCTGGCATCGATGAGAGAAATCTCGGCATCTGCCGCAGCGGGGATTGACAGCGCTACCAGTCCGTTACCCAGGCCGGGAACACTCAGCGAGAAGCCGGGAGCGTCGCCTTCCGCTACGGCAACAGGCTCAAACACCTGGAAATCCAAATTGAGTATCTGGCCATAGTCATCCTCAACGACCAGGGTCATGTCGGGACGATGCCCTTCAGGTGTGCTCATTCCGCATTTCAGGACGAAGGGATCTTCGTCATTGCGAACGGTCGCGTCCGGTTCTGCGAGTCCCCAACTGCCGTCGGAATCCTGTACGGTTACGTATTGATCCTCGGTGGAAAGAACACCGGTTAGGTTTTCCCAGGCCTCTTCGCCGGTGTTATGAAGGGTGACGTAGAAGTCAGCTTCCACCCATGGACCCAGCATACCGGTTTCGTTATCTATCTCAGTCTGGACGACAGTTGCGGAAATTGGAGCCGCGACAGGAATCACTACAGCTTGGCATATCTCCTTATCTTCTGCTTGCACAAAACAGCCAAGCTCGACGTTGACCGGGCTGTTGGTGGTTTCATTCCAGTTGGTGAAGGTTACGAAGTTGCGTTCCTCGACCAATGTATCGCCGGGCTCGATGGTGACCAGCTTACCGTTGGCATCGGGCAGCATGTCCCGTTGCGCAAAGTAAATGGAGTCTTCAGCTTGCCATTGATAAGGGATGTTGGTTTCGGTGACGGTGAAGCGGACGTATCCGGTTACTGCGTTTTCGCTTACGTTGACGATTGTTGCAGTGACCGTACCTTCGCCAAAGTAAGCCCCGCCATAGGTTTTCTCCAGTGTGATCTCAAGCGGGGAGGCGATTGCCCTTCTGTCCAGGAAGGTGGGTTCGTAGCTATCTAAGGTGGCGGCGCCGTCACCGACAAGCTGCACTACGCCGTCGAAGAAAGAGGTAGGGTAGCCTGAAATCCCGTAGAAGGAGAGTCGGTTTTCTCCATCAGTGTTGGAAAACAGGTCGCCGCGGTGGTACTCAACAACCAGTATCTCGCCGGGGTAATCATGTGCCAGCCCGTGGGCTTTTTGTGCGACCTTTGGACAATGGGAACATGTCAGGTAGGTGCCTACCTCAAGCACCACCACGCGCTGGGCCGCAAACATGGTCAGCGGCAGCACGAGCAGTGCCGTGAGCAATAGCAAGGTTTTCTTCATAATGATTTTCTCCTTATACTTGAGCATGGACGGAACATGCGCCCCGTCCATACAAGAAGTTTACGTACGATCAATCGTACAGTCAATGGCCTTGATCAGTCGAGCAGAACGATCCTGGCCGTTTTAGCGTATGTCTCTGTTTCGACACGAATGAAATAGAGGCCTGAGCAGACATCCGGCAGGGATATTTCGGAAAGTTCGGATGCAGGGCCGTTATAGAGATTTGCGACGCAACGACCGGCGGCATCGAAGATTTCC
>JAUVJT010000053.1 GCA_030592225.1 Candidatus Stahliibacteriota bacterium
CAGGAACAATCAGTGTGGAGTAGGTTTCCTTTCCAAGCGAGAAATACACTCCAGGGGAACGCTGCAGCTGACTGATAACTACGCGTTCGACCCCGTTGATAATAAAACTGCCGCCCGGGGTAATGTAAGGTACGTCACAAATGTAAACTTTCTGCTCGATTACATCCTTTACCTTAGGCTCGGTTCCTTCCTTTTCAGGTTCAAAGAAACGCGTTAATCTGAAAAAACCGTTAACCGGCCTGGAATAGGTAGCGCCTCGTTCAATCGCTTCTTCAGACGCATAAAGCGTAGACCCTACTTCATAACCCAGATATTCAAGCCTGAGATGACTGTGTATATCCTCAACGGGAAAGGCCTCTTGAAATGCGGCCTCCAGGCCCAGGAGCTTACGCTTCTCCTGGGCAACATCGGTTTGCAGGCACTCTTCGAACGAACCTACCTGGATATTCTCAATCGCCTCAATTGTTCCATATCTGGACAGCTTCGAGAAATCCTTGAGCTTCATCAACCTACTTCAGCTCTACCTTGGCTCCAAGCGACTCAAGTTTCTTCTTGATCTCTTCAGCTTCATCCTTTGGGGCGTCTTCTTTCACGTTCCCGGGTAAATGGTCAATAAGGTCTTTGGCCTCTTTGAGTCCCAGTCCGGTGATGGTACGCACTTCCTTAAGCACCTGCAGCTTTTGTCCGCCCACATCGGTGAGCACAATGTTAAATTCCGATTTCTCGACAGCGGCTTCGCCACCGGCGGCAGATGCAGCAGCAGGTGCAACTGCAATAGCCTGGATATTGAACTTATCTTTCAGGGTATCTACCAGTTCTGCAAGCTCGAGAACGGTAAGAGAACCAATCTCATCAATAAGTTTATCCAGCTTGCCTGCGCCGGACTTGGCTTTAGTGGTTTTCTTCTTCTTTTCTTCTACGACCTCGGGTGCGGCCTCTTTTACTTCTTTGGTTTCCGCAGCCTTGGCGGCTTCTTCGCTCATTGTACCTCCTTTTGAGCGCTGAGCGAACTCAGAACTACGACTAACTCCTGCAATTTGGCCTGCAATACGCCGACCAATGCACTCTTTGCACTTTCAAATAAACCTACCAGTTGAGCGAGTAATCCATCGCGCGAAGGTATCTTCGCCAGGCGCTGGACCTCCTCAATGGTCAGGAACCGACCTTCAAGTACGGCTCCTTTGAAGCGTATGGAAACGTCTTCATCGGCAAACTCCGACACCTTACGCGCCGGGACAAGCACGTCATCGGTGGAATAAAGAACCGCGGTGGAACCCAGAAAAACTTCAGGATCGGGAATCTCGATATTGAGCTCCGCCATAACCCTGGAGAGCAAACTGTTCTTTACGACCTTCATGGTTGCATTTTCGCTGCGTAGTTCGGCGCGCAAACGAGTTACGTCTTCGGCCGTAATACCCGTGAAGTCGGCAAAGTAGTAGTTATCCACTTTGCCAAACTCACGGATGAGTTCGGCAACCAGTTCTTTCTTTTCCGCCTTAATCATCAGAACTCCTCTTTGCGCGCCAGCTCCGCGACCTCTTTAGTATCCAGCTTTATGGACGGTCCCATGGTGGCGGATATATAGATAGAACGGATATACTGTCCCTTGAACGTCTTGGGGCGTAATCTTACAAGTTCTGCAATAAACGCCAACAGGTTCACCTTAATATCCTCTGGGGGAAAACTTATCTTGCCGAGCACGGCGTGGATGTTGCCTGTGCGATCGGTACGAAACTGCACGCGTCCGCCTTTGATTTGTTTCACCGCTTGCCCTACGTCAAAAGTAACGGTTCCAGCCTTGGGAGAAGGCATAAGTCCCCGGGGACCCAGCGTCTTTCCTAACTTGCCGACGACTGCCATAACGTCCGGGGTGGCCACGGCGACATCAAAGTCGAACCAACCACCTTGGATCTTCTCGGCAAGATCATCGAGCCCGACAAAGTCGGCGCCTGCCTGGGCAGCCTCCTGCTCCTTTTCGCCCCGGGCGAAAACCAGCACCTTAACGTCCCTGCCGGTTCCCTTGGGCAATGAGACCGTACCTCGCACCATCTGATCGGCTTTCCGGGGATCAACGCCCAGCTTGACGCCGATGTCCACGGTTTCGTCGAATTTGGTGCCGCTCGTCTCTTTGAGCAATGCCGTCGCCTCATCCAATGAGTAGAAACGAGTCGCATCTACCTTGGTAGCGAGATCTCTATACCTCTTGCCGTGCTGCATTAATCCTCCACTGTGATGCCCATGGATCGAGCAGTACCTTCGATAATCCTTATCGCGGCTTCGTCAGACGCAGCATTGAGGTCTGCCTTTTTCTTTGCCGCAATTTCCAGAAGCTGCTTGCGGGTAACGGACGCCACCTTTAAGGTGTTGGGGGTACCTGATCCTTTGGCTATCTGACAGGCCTGCTTAAGAAGAACCGACGCCGGAGGACTCTTGGTGACAAAAGAAAATGTCTTGTCCTTATACACTGCTATAAGCACCGGCGTGGTTAACCCGGGAGTAAGTTTCGAGGTGGCAGCGTTAAACTGCTTACAGAAATCCGGGATGTTAAGCTGCCATTGACTCAAAGCAGGACCTACCGGGGGTGCAGGGGTAGCCTGACCCGCCGGTATGTGAAGCTTGATTTGTCCAATAATCGGTTTGCCTTTAGCCTTGGCCACTTTCTTTCTCCTTCACTAAATCGTTTGCACTTCAATAATATCGAGTTCTATGGGCGTTGACCGCCCGAATATCGTTACGAACACGCGCACCTTGCCGCGTTCGGGGTTGATTTCATCCACCGTTCCGATAAATCCGGCAAATGGACCGGAGGTAATCTTAACACTCTCCCCGATGGAAAAAGGAACTTCTGCCGTCATCTTCTCCTGTCCCTTGTTCATCTCCTCAAGAACCGCAAGAGCCTCTTCTTCGGTTAGAGCTGCCGGACGCTTCTTGGTTCCCAGAAGCCTTACCACACCGGGCGCAGAGTTCACCAGTTTAAAGGTCTCCTCGTTAGGCTCCATTTCAACCAGGATATGTCCTGGAAAGAGACGACGCTCCTCAACACTCTTCTTGCCTTGCTTAACTCGCCACACCCGTTCAACCGGTACGATAATCCTATCAAACATATCTGCCAACTCGCTGCGCTCGATCAGCTTTGCCAATAACTTCTTAACCTTGGCCTCATGCCCGGTGTAGGTGTGAACGACAAAAAACTTCATACAAAGGCCCGGAGCAGCAATTCCAGAAGTACCTTGAATACAGAATCAATGCCCCATACAAACAGGGTCATAATACCACTCAGTATCAACACGGCGCTGGTAGCGCCCACAAGTTCTTTGCGCGACGTCCAGGAGACACGCTTCATCTCTCCTATGACGCCTTTGAAGAAATCTCTCAACTTAGCAAACACTCATTCCTCACTTCAAACCAAGCAGGCCTGGAGGGATTCGAACCCCCAACACCCGGATTTGGAGTCCGGTGCTCTACCGTTAGAGCTACAGGCCTGTCACTTGACTTCTTTGTGCTCTGTATGTTTCTTGCAGAATCTGCAGTACTTTTTAAGGGTTACACGATCCTGCGTGTTGCGCTTGTTTTTGGTGGAAGTGTAGTTGCGACGCTTACACTCCGAACAAGCCAGGGTTATAATTACGCGCACTATTCAATAACCTTGGTGACCACGCCTGCGCCCACGGTGCGGCCGCCCTCGCGGATGGCAAAACGGGAACCGTCCTCGAGCGCAACGTCGGTGATCAACGTTATCTCCAACTCCACGTTGTCGCCAGGCATCACCATCTCCACTCCATCAGGCAGCTTCACACTGCCGGTAACATCAGTGGTACGGATGTAGAACTGGGGACGATAGCCAGGAAAGAACGGGCTGTGACGTCCGCCCTCGTCCTTCTTCAATACGTACACCTGGCCCATGAATTTCGTGTGTGGCGTTATCGAACCGGGCTTGGCCACCACCATGCCGCGCTGTACCTCGTCCTTGTTTATTCCACGAAGCAAAAGTCCAACGTTGTCGCCGGCTATCGCATCGTCAAGTATCTTGCGGAACATCTCAAGGCTCGTGGCCACCGTTTTCTTGTGAAGACCAAAACCGATAAGCTCCACCTCGTCGCCGGGCACTATCTTGCCACGCTCCACCTTACCCGTCACCACCGTGCCGCGACCCGTGATCGTAAAGATATCTTCCATAGGCATCAGGAACGGCTTGTCCATCTCTCGCTTAGGCTGAGGGATGTGCTCGTCAACTGCCTTCATTAACTCAAGGATAGACGCATACTCCTCAGCGCTCGAATCCGTAGACTCGCTCTCCAATGCCTTCAACGCACTGCCGCGGACAATAGGAATGTCGTCGCCCGGAAACTCGTACTTGGAAAGAAGCTCCCGAACCTCTAACTCCACAAGGTCTAAAAGCTCAGGATCGTCTACCATGTCTACCTTGTTCATGTACACCACAAGAGCGGGTACGTTCACCTGACGGGCAAGCAATATATGCTCGCGAGTCTGGGGCATAGGGCCGTCAGCGCCCGATACCACCAGGATAGCGCCGTCCATCTGAGCCGCACCCGTTATCATATTCTTGATGTAGTCGGCATGGCCAGGACAGTCAATGTGTGCATAGTGACGTTTCTCAGTCTGATACTCGATGTGCGCTAACTGGATGGTGAGGCCGCGAGCCTTCTCTTCAGGGGCACGGTCAATCTCATCGTATGCAGTAAACTCAGCTCCGCCCGCAAATCCCAATACCTTCGTTATCGCCGCTGTCAACGTCGTCTTACCGTGATCCACGTGTCCTATCGTACCGATGTTCAAATGCGGCTTACTTCTGTCAAACTTGGCCTTCGCCATTACTGTCCTCCTTGCAAGGTTTCTTTATAAAAGCCCACGGCCAGAATTGAACTGGCGACCTCATCCTTACCAAGGATGTGCTCTGCCGACTGAGCTACATGGGCGTTCTTGCAAAATTACGAAATGAACCCTAAGTATATGAATTCACCACCCTTTGTCAACCTCAGTTGGCTTAATACGATACGGTCTTTCCGTCCCCTGCGAAAAGCCTGATTTTGATATTCGCTCCCTTATTCCCAGAATGAATGATAGTCTGCAAACTCCCTTTGTCAAGGAATCAGAACGATACGTTTTGTCTTTGGGGTTTGGTCTCCTGCGGCACGGATAAAGTAAACCCCCGCCCCGTAACACGTTCCCCAGGTTATTATGCCGGACACGTCAGCGGATTCCAGCTTATCCACCTTGCGGCCCGAGGCATCAAACACATCGGCGGCAAAGCCGTCAGGGTAGTTGGAGTAACGCAGGGTGATTTGAGCGCCGCAGGACGAGGTAAGTTCCCAGCAAGGCGTCAGGACTAGGTGTTGCTCTTCAACCACGCCCAACCAAGGCTCACCGTAGAAGGTAACGGTTTTCTCCCTGGTCTGCCATAATACCTCGGATTCTTTGGAGGTATAGAACCGGGCAGTGTAGGTTGCCGAGTCGTCGCTTGCCCATTCGGAGAACCGAACAAGTACCGAGTCACCCGGCTCGATCTCATAGCTTACCCAGTACTTAACGTAATAATCAGGGGTTAGAAAGTTGGACGATGCTATCTCGCAGTGGCAGTAGAAATCGCTGATGGGATACGTGCCGGAGTTCTTGAACCAGGCTGAAGGTATCATGTAGGCGATGGTGTCGCCTTCCTGAGGATTGATAATTCTCCTGGGTTCACCCTCGTACCATACCGTGTCGCCGTACTCGTTAGTCTTAAGGAGCCAGATGTCCAATCCTCCCACGCTGCTTAGGGTTCTGGTATCCCCAACAATTATGAAACCTCCATCATCCGTTTGTCTGACGTGATACCCTATGTCATCATCGCCACCGTAAACCTGACTCCACAGGCTATCCCCCAGAGAATCAGTTTCCATTAGATACAGATAACTAAATGAGGAATATGCCATATTACCTACGATTATGTAACCTCCATCTTTAATTTCATGAACACATCGACCATTTCGTCCCCAATTCGATTCAGCCCACCGATGCATCCAAATAGAATCCCCTTCTTGGTTCAGCTTAAGTAGAAAAACCCCATTATCCTTGCTACCGGTCACAACGTAACTACCATCCTCGGTCTGTTCCACGTAGTTACTCGAACCACCAGGATCATAACTCCACACCTGCTGACCTACGCTGCCCGTCTTAATTACACCAAAGGTGCCACACATCACAAAACCACCATCTATGGTATGCTGAATACAATTCCCAGTATGACTTCCCTCACCTCCACCGCAGAGGCTTCTTGTCCACAAGGTATCACCCCATTCATCAGTCCTTAAAAGCCAGATACAATCATAAGATTGTGAGAAGTTCTTTCCCAAAACCACATACCCCCCGTCCCCTATCTCATCAACACAACTTCCAAAATCCGTCTGATCGCTACCGTAGGTCCGCGTCCATGAGGTGTCACCATTCTGATTAGTTTTAACCAACCACAGTTCCTCAAAATCTAAGTCATCCAATATATACATATAACCCGTGAACACATAGCCGCTATCTGGGGTAACTTTTACGTAGTAACCCTCGCTAAAGATAGTATCATTGCCGTAAGTCTGAATCCACCTCTCATCACCCCATTTATCTGTTTTGATTAAACACGCATGTAAGTCATTCCAACAACCAACAAAAATATAACCACTATCAGGGGTCAACTGAATACAATAGCCTCTGTCTTCATACTCTCCCCCATAAGTCCTCGTCCAACCAAAACTTGTTAAAGGAATGACCAGGATTGTTGCGATGATTATAAGGAAATCTAAACGTCTCATGTTCCCTCCTGAGTTGTTTATATTAAAAGCATAGCCTCTTTTCCCCGCTTGTCAAGCCTACACTTTCTCAACTTTAATTACCATACCCTCCATTTCCACCACCTCGACCTTATTGCCCTTTTTGATTTTAACCCCCGGGTCAACGGAGATGCCGGTCCAGTACTCGCCGCGGACGTAGACCGAGCCTTCGGGCGCGAGGTCACAGCGTGCCTCGCCCACCAGGCCAATCATGCCTTTCTTCCCGGTGGTGGGTTTGCGCATGTGGGTTCTGACCACCAGCCAGATTATGAGCGCTAACAACCCGATTACGACCGCCATCACCGTGATTATTACCGGCCAGGACACGCCGTAAAACTCAGGCGTGGATTGAAACATCAGCAAAGTACCTAAAACCAACGACACGGCTCCTCCTATGGTTAGCATCCCGTATGAGGTGATTTTTACCTCCAGGATGAATAATATAATGGCTATGGCTATAAGCGCGAGTCCTGCGTAGTTTACGGGCAGAACCTGCAGCCCGTACAGCGCAAACAGCAAACAGATGATGCCGACGACGCCGGAAATGATTAAACCCGGGTTCTGCACCCAGGCGATGATACCGTAGATGCCGATCATCAGTAGTATGTAGATCAGGTTGGGGTTGGCCAGTATGCGCAGCAGGCGCTCGTACCAACGCAGCTTGATTTCGATTTCCTCGGCGCCTGCGGTTTGCAGGACGACCTCGCCTCGAGGCATCTGGACAACGCGGCCGTCGAGTTGTACCAGGAGTTCTTCTGGAGCCGAGGCGATGTAGTCAATCAGGCCCAGTTCCAGAGCCTGGCTGGCCGCGGCCGAGATGGACTCGCGCACAGCTTGCTCTGCCCAATCAGGGTCGCGTCCCCGCTCCTCGGCAATGGATCGTATGAAGGCCACTGCGTCGTTTTCGATTTTGCCCATCATGATCGAGTCCGGCTGCTGACCGCCCATGGCCACCGGATGCGCCGCACCCATGTTGGTTCCCGGAGCCATGGCCGAGGCGTGACAGGCAAGAATGATGAACACCCCGGCTGACGCGGCACGGCCTCCGGTGGGATACACGTAGCCGATAACCGGGATCTCGGACGCCATGATTCGCTTGACGATGGTGCGCATGGACTCGTCCAGCCCGCCCGGGGTATCCAGCTTGAGCAGGACGAAGTCGACACCCAATTCCCGGGCTTGATGCAGTCCGTTGGCAATGTAGCGCTCGGACACCGGGCCGATGGTGCCCTCGAACTCCAAAGACACGTACCTTGCCGGGTATGCCAGAACAGGCAGAAAAAGTAAGAGTAAAAATCTCTTCATCTTTAATAGCTTAAGGGAAAAACGCTAAGAGTCAAGCCGGGAAGTTTTATTGTACGCTCTTAAGATACTCATCACCCCCTGTTTTCTTTATTGCCTCTTCAAGAGTTCTCTTAAACGCAGGGGACTTTGGCCAGTGAAGTTCTCGTTCATACATCTCGGTAAGATAAGGCTGGGGTGGAGCGCGGGTTCTCTAACCCGCGAAAGAATGAACACTTTGCGGCCAATTTGTCTCATGTTGATTTCCGTCCAGTTCAGGTTTTTTTATTATAGGCAACTTCTCATAAGGTGTCAAGTACTTGATTCCTCTATAGTTGCTAGTTTTCCCGAAAATCAATTACAGAGCAGATAGCCTTACCAAACCCAACATCAGCAGAATTGGCAATTGCCACCTTGACAACCTTAAAAAAACCACTATATTTATATTATATAGCAGTAGGGTGAGTGCGATGTGCGGAGGTCGAAAGGATGTGAAGCATGGAACACGACGGGACAAACAATGCTTACCCGATGAAGGGTAAAGTTTGTCTGATTACAGGAGCCAATTCCGGAATCGGCAAGGCGACCGCACTGGAGTTGGCACGGATGGGCGCTCAGGTGGTGATGGTATGCCGCGATCTGTTGCGGGGAACCCTGGCCCAGACCGAAATCATGTGGGAAACCGGAAACAATAACGTAGATTTGATGATTGCCGACATCTCATCGCTCGATCAGGTTCGAAGACTAGCGGTTCAATATGAAAATCGCTACGACCGCCTGGATGTACTCATAAATAATGCAGGAATAGTTGTCCGGAACCTGGCTAAAAGCGTCGACGGAATCGAAACCACCTTTGCCACCAACTATCTGGGACACTTTCTTCTCACCAATCTCCTTCTAGATACACTCAAGGACAGTGCACCGGCACGTATAATCAACCTCTCCTCCATCGCTCATACATTAACCAACAGGATTGACTATGGACATCTAAAGATAATTGAAGGCCTGCCCCCTCTTCAGGCCTACGCGCAATCAAAACTCGCCATTCTCATGTTCACCTACGAGCTGGCGCAAAGGCTGAAAAAAACTGGAGTCACGGTTAATGCCGTCGATCCCTGGGTGGCAAAAACAAACCTGGCAAACCAAGTCACAGGAACCGCAAGAATTTTACGATGGATTGTTATGAATCTTCTGGCGACATCAGTGAATAAAGGGGCCGAGACCGTAATTTATCTGGCAAGCTCTCCCCACGTTAACGGTATATCGGGCAAGTAATTCTTTAAATGTAAACCCAAGGCCTCATCCAAGGCTTCCTACGACCAGCAAGCCTGGCAAAGATTGCGGATGATAAGTGAAAACCTCACCACTGCGAGCATGCCTCCAGTAAGGAAAGAACTTATTGAGACTGCCGTCTAACGTTAATTGACGATAACCACCTTGCGTATCGCTGAGTAGTCCGGGGTGAGGAGTTTGACGAAATATACCCCGTGAGGAGCGTTCCACGTTGCGGTGTAAGAACCGGATTCCATCTGACCCGATGCCAGCGCCGCCACCCCTCGTCCGGTGACATCATACACGTTAAGGCTCACCTGGGTGGAGCGGGGAAGTGCGAAGTACACCCGGTTCCCTGCAGCCTCCAGCGCAAAACCCTGGATATTGAGTTCTGCTATTCCGGATTCGTCAACCGTGGTAACCGCCTTGACCATATCCTCACCGGCAGGATCGGCGGTCGTAACCGAGGTTACGTCAACGTCAAAGCTGGCTCCCCATGCCAGGGTAGCGGCAGGGGTAACCTCGACCCTGACGTCCCGGTAAGCACCCACGTCGAGCGAATCGGTGCTCCACCCCATGCCGGTAAAGTGAGACGTTCGGTCCGTACCTGCAGTCAGCGCGTCGTAATAGGTTACAGTCCAGTCGGCGTTGCCTGCGGTTCCGGTAACCATTAAAACATCAGGATCTCCCGAATCATTCTGGATGCGGAGATGGTAGATGGAGGTCTGGCCCGCAGGCCGGGTCTGGGATGCGGTTTGATCCTGACCGGTCAAGTTGTAGATATCGTCGCCCAGCCACACCGACTCGGTTGAAATCTTGATTTGACCGTCAGCCTGACAGACATCCCCGCCCACAGTGGTCGCGGCCTTGACCGCGTCGAGCAGATCCTCGCTGTAGCCTGCAGTGGAGGATTTCACCACAACGTCCAGCACTTCTGCTTCCTGGGCATCGGCATCAGGGGTAACCTCGAGGCGAATCCGCACCGAATCGCCGGGGTCGATAAAGTCAGTTGACCAGCCTGTGCCGGTAACCTCGGCGGTAATGTCGGTGCCGCCGGTATAGGCATCGTAGTAGGCTATGGTCCAGTCTGCGTTTGCGGTGGAGGTATCGGCAGGCCCGGTAACCATGTAGGTTTCGGGAATGGCCCCGTCGGCCTCAATCTTGACGTGGTATATCGCGGCGTTACCGGGCTGAACGGTTTGCTCTACTGTCTGGGTATCGGTGGGATCTTCCTCATAGACGTCGTCGCCTTCATAGGTGGAGTCGGCGGAGTTCTTGATAAGGTTGTCGGGCTGGACATCGGAGCTGATATAGAAGAAGGCGGTCATGGACATGGAGGAAACCGAGATGGTGTTAACCCCGCAGCCGGTGTTGGCATTGGAGTTATCTCTCGAATCGGGGTTGGTTCCGGTGGAGTCAAACGCGGTGTTGTTGGTGCTTCCCTGATAAGGGTCTCCCCCGTCCCCGCGATTGTCCCCAAGATAAATGTGATTAAGCCCGTCAGCGTCTTCAATATCTACGCCGTATGTGGTGTACTGCTGGATGTCGTTGTTATTCCTGCGGTTATGAATGAGCGTGGTGTCGAGATGATAGATGAGCAGTCCTGAGTTTGCCAGGGTCGTGTCGAAACCTATCTTCTGCCGGTTCTCCACCAGAAAGAACTCTGCCGAGGAGGAGCCTTCGGTCCACACCCGGTAGGCCACCGCGCTGTCTTCGACGGCGTAGACGTCACGGACACCGTTATGATCGATGTTGCGGAACGCCAGCCAGCCTAAATCGCTCTTGCACCACGCATCGAGGTGTGCCGGCTTCCACGGGCTGGCCCCATTGCCGCCCCATGCACCCGAAGCCATCAGCGTCCAGTTGCCCAGGCCGTTGCCTTCCCCGGTGGTAGAGTAAAGGTCGGGCAAGCCAAAGGAATGCCCCC
>JAUVJT010000144.1 GCA_030592225.1 Candidatus Stahliibacteriota bacterium
CGCCGAACGACTGGCTCATCTCGGCGAAACCGCCGGTGAGGCGAATCTTGAGTCCGGGGGGTTCCTCAATCCTCTTCAGGAGCGCCTGCACGTCCTCGGATGCAGAACCCAGGTCGCGATCCTTGAGGTTGGCTCCCACGGTGCGGATGCGGTGTCCGTCCTTGTGGTGGATGGCGCTGGGATTTGCCGAACGTTCAACGCTCACCATGTTGCTCAGGGGTACCAGACCTGCAGGCGTGGGTATCTCAAGCGCCTCGATCTTGGTAATACTCGCCCGATCCTCGGCGGCTAGCCGGAGACGAACGTCGAACTCATCACCCTGAACCCGATAGGCGGTTACCTTTGCACCGGCCAGCTCAGTCCTCAGAATCTTCCCCAACTCATAAGGGGTTATCCCGAACCGGGAAGCGAGGTCACGGCGTATTTTCAACGAATACCCGGGCCGGCGATCCTGAGCGCTGGTGCGCACGTCCACTATCCCCGGAATTTGCCTTAACGAGTCGGCAAGCATAAGCCCCATGCTGTCGGCTGCCTGTAGATCGTAGCCTTCTATCTCGATAACGATAGGGGTGGTTCCTCCCAAAGCCACGTCCTCCGCGCCGAACGCTATGCTTCCCAGGCTCTGGGCCGCGGGTATTATTTCCAGCCCGGGCATCTGCTTGGCTTTCTCTCGCAGCCACTCCTCAATCTCCTTGGAGCTGCGTTTACGCCGGGTTTTTTTAACCAGGTGAAGCATTATCTGGGCGTTCTTTCCGGAAACACCGCGCACGCTGGAAAGCACACCCTCTCCCTCGCCGATTGATGTTTGCATGATGTCTAGCTCAGGGATGCTGTCCATAATCAGTCGTTCAATCACGCCCACCCGGCGCTGCATTTCGGAAAGAGACGTTCCTGCCTGCGCGGTTATGTTCACCGTTAACTCGCCTCTGTCCATGGCCGGAAAGAAATCCTTCTGGTGGAAAAACATGGCGGCGAGGGCAAGCGCGAACAGGGAAAATCCCAGAAACACCGAATACGCGCGATGGGCGAGCGACCAGTCAAGAAACCGTTCATAGACCCGTTCCAGCCACCCGTACCCCTTATCAAACGTCCGGCTCAACCTGCTCTTTTTAGCCTGTGCCTTCATGAACCGGGAGGCGGCCATGGGGATAAAGGTGAGGGCAACCAGCAGCGAAGCGCCCAATGTCAGTATCATCACCCACGAGAATTCTTTGAACAGGATGGAGACGAATCCCTTCAAGAAAAGCAGGGGGATGAATACCGCCATCGTGGTCAAGGTGGAGGCAAGGATAGCGCCTCCCACCTCTTTGGTTCCCTTGACGGCGGCGTCTTTGGGCGAGAGCCCCAGGGTGTTGTGCCGGTGGATGGCCTCGAACACCACGATTGAGGCGTCCACTACCATGCCGATGGCTACGGTAAGACCGGCCAGGGACAGGATGTCTATTTTGAACCCGGCAAGCTCAACCCCTATCAACGCGATGAATACCGATAAGGGGATGGCTGCGCCCACGAATGCGGCTCTGCGGAATTGTCCCAGGAACAGAAAGAGCACCAGGGCGGCCAGCACCGCACCGGCCAGAAGATTCCATAAGGTGCTGGAAAGGGATGACTTCACGAACCGGGCGGAATCGTAAAGTACGGTTATCTCCATGCCCGCGGGGAGGTCTTTTCTTATGGCTTCTATCTCTCCAGTCAGCCTTTTGGAAAGACCGATGGTGTTTGCGCCGGAGGTTTTCTGCACCATTATGGACACCCCGGGGACGCCGTTAATGCTGAACGCTGCGGTGGGTTCGGTTTTCGACCAGCGTACAACGGCTACGTCAGTCAGATAAACTGGCATGTCGCCTTTCTGTCCTACGATGGTGCGGGCTATCTCGTTCAGGGTTTCGTACTCGGCTGTCAACCTTAAATCCAGCTCCCGCCCCTGCTCTTGTATGCTGCCCAGGGGATAGTTCAGGTTGTGGGCGGCAAGCATACCCTCTATCTGTGCCGGATGTATTCCGTACGTAGTTAGCTTTCGTCTGTCCAATGAAACCAGAACCTCGCGCTTCTCTCCCCCCACCACGTCAGCCGCGGCCACGTTGCGGATGCGCTGCAGACGCTCCCCGATATCCTCAGCAACTTCACGGTTCTGAACAGCATCTGCGCCACCTGAGATACCAACCATCATCTGCGGCAGGAGTGCGGCGTCCAGTTCGATGATGAATGGAGATTCAACGTCGTCGGGCGCTTCGGCCATGGCCATGTCCAGTCGGTCCCGCACGTCGGGGGAGATGACGTCCAGATCCACCCCCCATTTGAAGCTGAGATTGATAAAGGCAAGGTTGTCGCTGGCGTTGGATTCTATCTTATCCAATCCGGGCAGGGTGCCCAGCCATTTCTCCATCGGGTCGAGAACGCTCTTCTCCACCTCCTGGGGACCTGCGCCGGGATAGGGCACCATAATTATCATTGACGGCATGGAGATATCAGGGAGAAGATCAACCGGCAAGCGGGACAGGGAGATTCCGCCAAAGATCATTACCCCAACCAGCAAGGCGAAGATAATGTAGGGGCGTTTTACGCTGAAGCCCGAAAGGCTCATTTCACAACCGTTCTTACCTTCTGCCCTGTTGCCAGATTCTGGCCGCCGAAGATAATAATCAACTCGCCTTTCTTCGCTCCCCCGGTGATTTCGGTGAGTTCCATACCCCTAAGTCCCAGCGCCACCTCCCTTTGCTCCACCGTGTCGCCTTGCGCCACAAGAAGCTTGGAATCCTGCAATGCTGAATTGGGAACCGCCAACACCTGCTCTTTTTCTTCGAGAACCAATCTTACCGTGACGGAGAGTCCCGACACCAGGTGGGGAGAGGAGCCCTGGGGAGCAAGGGTTAGGTTAAACGTGCGGGTCATGGGGTCAACAATCGGGGACTTGGATTTGATTCTTGCCGGGATGGTATCGGAGTTCACCATAAGGAACGCGGCATCCGAGGTCTGCACGTCGTTGTAATACTCGCCGGCGACCGCCACCTCTACCTCTATCACGGAAGGGTCTATTATGGCCACCACCGGCGCGCCCTGCATCACCGGTTCGCCTTCCCTGACCATGACCTCGGCCACCACTCCCGCTATGGGAGCCTTGACCGGCTGAGGCTTGAAGGTAAGCCCTATCTCCTCAGGCTGCAAAGTCAGGAGCACCTGGTCTTTGTACACCCTTGATCCCTCGGTTACGTTAATCCGCGCGACCTTGCCGTAAGCGCGGGATACGGCCGCGGTCTGCCGCATGGGAACCACGTATCCAATCAAATCAACACTTCTCGAAACGGTATGGGTTTGCACCTCGACCACCTCCACCAGAGGCGGGGGAACCTCTATCACCTCGCCCTTTTTGGGCAGTAAGAGTATAATCGCTGCTCCCGCAGCTATTACTGCTACTGCGGTAAATATCCATTTCTTCATCGTTCACCTCCGATTACGCTTAGCCAGCGTTCGTGGGAAATAATTAAATCGCGTTCGGCCATTATTCTATCGGTACTGGCTTTGCGCAATCCAAGTTCTGCGTCCAAAAGGTCTATATCTGAGACCAATCCTTTTTTATGACGGGCAGTCACAATTGATGAAAGCTCCTGCGCCTGAATTTCCTTTCGCCTGGCCGCCTGCAGGCGGCCATGGGCGGTTTGCAGCGAGCCTTGGGCTTCCTGTACCTCGAATCTTATCTGAGCCTTCAATGCATCCTGTTGGATGGTCAGCTTTTGTTTCTCTTTTTCCAATCTTTTCACCTCGGCGTAGTTTTTGAATCCGGAGGCAAAGGGGAACTGGGCAGCTACGTTGTAAGACCAGCCTCCATCCCATGCTCCATCGGTGAGTGGAGAACGTTGCATGGAATAATCCGCTCCAGCCACCAGTACGGGAAGAGATTCTCTCTGTTTAATCTTTATCTGACGGTTCAACATCTTGTAGCCGAGTTCTATTTGTTTCCAGGTTGGCCTTTGCGCCGTGATTTCCGCGATGTCTGCCAAACCAGATGAGGTGTCAGGCAATTTCCATGCCGGGGTGAGTATCAGCGTGGTATCAGTACCCAGATTAAGCAGTATAGCCATACGGTACCCAAGGGTTCTTTTTTGCTGACGGGTGTCGGTAAGTTCAGGCAACAATTCCGCTTCCTTGGTTTTTGCTTCTAGAAGTTCGTAGTGGGAGACCAAACCTTCGCCGTATTTTTTTTCAATGGTGCGGCGGTGACTGGATGCGTTTTCAAATGCAGCTTGAGTTAAAAGTTCCGCATCTTCAAGGGCGATTATGTTGATGTAAAGCTCGGTTACCTGAAACCGAAGCTGTCTGTGAATCTCCAGTGAATCTAACCTTGTCAGTTCAACCGCTTCTTCCGCCAGAGCATATCCGTGTAATCTGCGCCCGAATGTCCACAGGGGAAGCTGGACTTTTCCCTGGACTGTTTCGAATTTCTCATCCCCCAGGGTCAACTCGAAAGGATAGCCCGGAGCCAGTTCGAACTCCAGCGAAGGCGCTTCATCCATTCGCATGAAACTGGCCTGGCCGGTTATCTGTGGGAAGAACTCCGATAGCACCTTCTGTCGTTGTAGTTCCTGCTGCTCTATTTCCACTCCAGCCAGCCTGATCTCGGGTGCGTTCAGGTAGGCGCGCTTCAGGGCTTCATCAAAGGTTAGCTCCAGGGTATCAGGAGCACTCAGCAGTATCAGCAGTAAAATACTCAAGCCAGTATCTCCTTGAAGAAGAAATCCTTGCGTAACCCGTTCCCTATCTCCTCGGGGGTAGTGCCTGGCAGGGTGATGATGGGGATGTTGCCGAACAGCGGGCTATCCTTCATCAACCTGAGACTTGCATCGAGGATGGTTTTACTCTTGTCAGAATCTGAATCGCGCGCCAACGTATACCTCCATGAAGCGTTCGTCTCTGTCATCTTTTCCGTAGTCGTCAGTATTCATCGAAAAGACATGCCGGTGATTTATGCCTATTTCCAGGATAAGGAATTTCATTGGTTTGAACATCACTGAGCCGCCCAGCACAATGCCCCAATCATTTGCTTCCATATAAAGGGTGTCTGCAAGCGTATCTTTGGGGATAGCAGGGATGAGCGCTCCGTCGGCCAGCATGCGCCAGGGGACGTAGCTGGCTCCCGCCCGGAATCTCACTCCCAGCGGTCCCTCAAGGAATGGCCACGACTCGAACACAGCGATTCCGTCAAAGAACCAGCCTTCCCAGCGAAGGAGTCGGGAGGCGGAGTCGTCCTCCACTGTGTGTTCAACTCCAAAGCGGCGCATGCCTAAATCAAATCCAATCCCGGGCAGCACGTCGCGTATACCCAATTCCGCTCCCCAGGAGAAGACCGGGGTAAATCCCTCGATATCTTGGCCCAAAGGATTCTCCCACGCTATTCCGCCTCCGGCCTCGAACCCGAGGTTGAACAAGCTCAAGGCTAAAAGTAATCCTGCCATAACGCTCCTTTCTTTACGACCGACCGGTCGGCCATAATGGCTGACCGGTCAGTACGGTAACAAAATTCATCATGTTAAGGTCTCCATCACCCAATCTGGAAATAAGTTTTCTCCCCAAGAGTTCGGTCCCTTTCCTTAAAAGTTTCAACGTTTCACCTTTAGTCGTTAATTC
>JAUVJT010000045.1 GCA_030592225.1 Candidatus Stahliibacteriota bacterium
AGCGTTTTAAGATGGAAAGAATCCGCCTTTTTATCTCTTCTATGTGGGTTTTCATTATATCACTTCAATTCAGTGTAACGTCTGCAAGAATTTTGTCAACCTTATCCATCGAGAAAACATCGAATCGAAGGCCATGGAACGCACCTTATCTGGTAAACTCTGTGTCTCGGTGCCTCTGTACCCTATGGGATGCAGTAAAGTAGGCATCCCAAGGGGCAGGCTCCGGTTATTTTCGAACAGCCTCCTAACGCTCACAACCATCCTTGCTGACGATACCACGCAACGGTCCTGGCCATTCCTTCCTTAAAGCCTACTTCCGGTTTCCAGCCCAACTCACGTATCGCCTTAGCAGGAGACGCAAACCAGTAACGAGCCTTCATCTGCCTGACCTGATCAGGGGATATTCCTCGCTTGCGCACCACATCGTGCAGCCACCATGCCTGAAGCATCACCAGCCAGAACGGCACCCCAACCCTTTTCCCCTTCTCCTTTTTATCCAGGGCTTGTTCAAAATAAGCGTAGAGCCGGGGCAGAGGGTAAGGCTGACCATCGCTTATCTGGTATACTGAACCTGACGGCACGTCGGCTGCAAGCGCTGACAGAGCGGCCCGGGCCGCATCTTCTACGTAGACCATTGAATTGTAAAGGGTCTTTTTGCCGCCCACCACGGGAACGGTTTTGCCTGATACCGCCTTGAAGAAGCCGAAGATGTTGCGGTCGCGCGGCCCGTAGATGGTTGAGAAACGCAAGCAAACTACGGGGAGGTCTTTGGCAAAGGATTTCAACATATCCTCTGCATCCTTTTTGGAGCGACCGTAGTGGGAAACAGGATTGTCAGGGTTTTCCTCGGTTCTGGCTTCGGGACCTCGTCCCGGTCCGCCTGCGGCAAGGGAAGAGGCGAACACGAATCGTTTAATTCCGGCATTGATGGATTGACCGGCCAGCATCCGGGTCAAGTCCAGATTAACACGGCGAGAGTCCTTCTCGTTGCGCGAGGTAGTGGCCATAACCCCGGCGCAGTGAATCAGGTAGTCGACATCGGCAAGAGCAGCCTCGATTGCCTTGCGGTCGTCAAAATCAGCAACGTGGATGTGCAGCCAGTTATGCGCGAGCCACCGTTGAGAGATACCGGGTCGAACGTGTGCATGAACTTCGCAGCCTTGATTATGAGCTGCCTCGCAGATATGGGAACCAAGGAAACCGGAAGCGCCGGTAACCAGTAATTTAGATTTAGCCATCAATCCTCGCTTTTTTAATCTTCTCCGCCCACTCCCGGGCTTCGGCAAGAACGTCCGCTTCGTTGAGTACCCCTCCGCTAAGATTACCGTTCTTGACCACCCGTTTGCCTCCAACGAATACGTCCTTAACGTTCGAGGAGCCAGCCGCATAAACCAGGGTGGAGTAAATATCGTAGCAGGGAGTTGTGTTGGGGCGATCCAGATCAACGACTGCAATATCTGCTTTCTTGCCCGGTTCGAGTGAACCCAGTTGATCGCCAAGATTCCAGGCACGTGCCGCGTCGATAGTAACCATGCGGAGCGCTCGCTGTGCCGGAAGTTTTGTAGGATCGAGGGTCGAACCCTTGGCAAGGAACGCGGCAAGACGAAGCTCTTCCCACATATCGAGGTTGTTGTTGGACGCAGCGCCGTCGGTTCCCAGGACGACGCGGATGTCTTCGTCGACGTAGCGGGCCAGAGGCGGGATGCCTGAGCCTAACTTGAGATTGGACTGCGGGCAGGAGATGACTGATACGTTATCGCGCTTGAGAAACTCCCAGTCACCTTCCTGCGGCCATACCATGTGAACGAGGCTTATCTGTGTGTTACGGGTATCCAGTAGGCCGAGGTCTGCAAGATAGGCCACCTGGCTCTTGCCGTATTTTTGCAGGCACTCCTCAACCTCCTTTTTACCCTCGGCGCAGTGTATCTGGACGGGAAGATTTAACTCCGCGGACAGTTGGGCGCATCTGCGAAGCTGGTCTTCACTGGTGGCGTAGGTGGAATGCGCGGCCACCAAAACACCTACCAGTTCGTCGTCGCGATACTTTCCGGCCTGCTCAAGGATGTGATCGAATGCTTGATTGGGATCCTTTGCAGATGCGGTGGGAAAAGCAAGCAGACCTTCGCCGATAAGGACACGGATGCCTGCATCCTTTGCAGCGCCTGCAACCTCATCTTCAAAAAAGTACATGTCGGCAAACATGGTAGTGCCGCCCTTGAGCATCTCCAGTACTGCCAATCTGCTGCCGGTGCGGATGAATTCAGGCGAAAGGAACTTCGCCTCAAGCGGCCAGATATGATTTGCGAGCCAGTCGTCGAGAGGAAGATCGTCTGCAACGCCGCGCAAAAGACTCATGGCGGCATGGGTGTGCGAGTTTATTAGACCGGGGATTATGGCCGCGTTTCCGTAGTCAATGCGTTCTTGGGACTGGGAAACGTCCTCAAGGTTGCCCACCGAAGCTATCATGCCCTGCTTGATTTCGACGCAGCCGGGCGAGTATACCGTACCAGCATCATCCATGGAAACGACGTAACGGGCGGTCAGAACAAAGGCGTCTTGCATGTGCGGATAATATCCTTATCCAGCTAAAAAGTCAAGCTGTAGGGGCACGGTATGCCGTGCCTCTACGTAAGGAAGTAAAAAACACTAATCCTTGTTCTCGGAACGATGCTTCTCCAACTGTTGGTAATGATATGATCCCTCTCGCAACATCACCACATCGCATTTAGGACATCGTTCATCCCGACACGGTACGCCGCGACGATGAGATGCAGTATAACCGCACTTCGGACAGATACAATTGCCTCCTCTTCGCAGCCCGCCTGCATCGCGACTCAGCATTTTTTCTCCTTTGCAAGTTTAGCAGATACGATAACGAAACCGGCGTCAGGGTGATAGCCTTCTCTAATCTCAGTTGATAATTTCTCCCCGGGCGTAGAAAACAGAGTGGCAACCTTCTTAACCAGATGAAATCCATGCTCTTCTAACAACTCGATCAGGTCTGTGCATACAAAAAACCGGGCATGGGAGTAAAACGGATGCCCCTTGCCGGCCTGCTCATGATAATACCTGCCCCAGGGAAACTCTGCAGGCACTATCGCGGTAACAAGATAACCGCCGTCTCGAAGCACCCTTCTGGCTTCGGATATTACCTTACGAGGATCATCAACAAAGCAAAGGGTAACGATAAGAAATACGGTGCCCAAAAGGTTATCCGGAATTGGAAGATTCTCCCCCACGCCTTCGATTACCTTGATGCCTCGGGAGCGGGCAATATCGGCAAGTTTTTTGGATGGGTCGATCCCCCAGGGAATACCCAGGGCCTTGGCAAACCTTCCGCTACCTACGCCGATCTCGAACCAGGGTTTCGGGAACTCAGGCAAAAGGAGCTTAAAAGCCTCAATCTCAAGGGCAAATATCTTCTTGCCTGCCCCATCAAACCAGGCGTCATACCTGGTTGGATACTTTTGGAAAGGATCGGACTTTCTCATAATTGATCTGCCTTGTCTTGCAAACACTCCTCAGGCGTATTGCCTAACTTCCTGATATAAAATTTCTTCCCCTCGTATTCGGTCTCGAGAAGTCTTTTTTGAGCAATCAAGTTACGGATAATGTCCCAATCGCCCCCGGCCCGCTTCAGGAAATCCTCAACCGCATCTTGTCGCATGGGATGCACCGACGTGATGCTCAATATGTCTTCTTCAACGTTTCCGGTAGAGGCAAAGGTGTTACCCTCGTAGCCTATAAGGTACTCTACATTGGTGATTCTCTCTTTAAAAATCTGGTAGGCTCGATTGATGGTTTCCTCATCCGGAGCCTTTGCCCATTCCTCCGCAGGCGGTCTGGTAGGGATGGAGACATAACTTACCGCAGGATTCAGCCGGGCTATGAACTCAGCGGTTTGGGAAAGAAGTTCGTCACTGTCATTAAGCCCCTTCACCAGCATTGTTTCGGTTGTCAATTTACCTTCAAATCCTCTTGCAAATTCAAGCACACCGTCAAGAATCAGGTTTAACCGAAGGGTTCTGTACGGTCTATTGACCCTGCGCCACGTTTCCTTGTTAACCGAATCGATCTTTACCGAGACCCAGTCGGCCTTTGATAGTTCGACCCTTACGTCCTCGCGCCATATAAGGGAGGAGTTGGTTATCACCGCAATCTTGTACCCCAAGGGTTTCAACAACTCAATCTCGCGCCCCAGATTGATATCTAAAGTTGGTTCCCCGTCCGGCACAAAGGTGATGTAATCAATGTCCTCCTCCCTTCTCCTGGCCTTCTTTATCTTTTCCTTCACCTGCCTGACTATCTCTCCTGGTTCATAAAAGGGCCTGCGATCCTTCTGCATCCTTAAGGTTCGTCCCAACTGGCAATACACGCAGGAATAGGTGCAAACCTTGGGTGGGATGTTGTTAACCCCCAGGCTTTGGCCAAGACGCCTGGATGGGACAGGACCAAAGATTATCATAATAGACCCTCTTTGGAAATCAATGCCTTCCGCAGTCAGGTTGAGCGCACTCCTTAAGCGTACCTTGCGAGTAGGCCTTTACCGCTTCCTCGGCGTCGGTCACATCGGTGAACACCGGCTTGATGGCAGCCTGCTCGAAGTAGGCAATGGCTTTTCTGCCCATGCCCGCGGCAATAATCGCCTGGCATCCTTCGAGAGCGGAAATAAACCAGGCATCTTCAGTATGCCCGTGCTTGCCCCCAACGTGCGGGGTATTACTATCGACGGTCTCCTTTGAAATAATCTCGCCATCCTTGGCCTCGAATATGACAAAGCTTCTTGCTCTTCCAAAATGTTCAGTGATCGTCTTACCGTCATCGGTAGGAACCGCTATCTTCATATCTCTTCTCCTTTACTGTACAGCACACTCACCAATGAGATGCCTTGGTCGCGTCTTCCATCGGCTTAAGCTTATCTTCTTTTAACAGTTCAATCGCCTCTTTAACCTTCTTGCCCTCTACGGAATAGGCCTTGATTCCAGCAGCCGCAAGAACCTGATAGGCCTTCGGCCCGAAGTTCCCGGCAATCACCGCCTCGACTCCCCTATCTGCAAGCATCTGGGAGGTCTGCACGCCAACGCCGCCGCCGGCGGAGAGGTTTGGATTGGCAACTACTTCGAGCTGATCGTTTTCAATTATCAGAAAATAAGGTGCGCGACCGAACCGCACGTCCACCTGATCATCGAGGGTTTTTCCATTACTGGTAACCGCTATCTTCATTGGTTCCTCCATTTTATTGATTTTCGCAGCAGCGCTTTGGAGATTGGCAAGGATTTTCGTTGCCGCAGCAGCCTGCGCTCGTTTCGTTTCCCTTCATAATAACCCCTGCCCCGCCTGAAATCTCCGGCTTGGCTTTTGTCCCGCACTCCGGGCAAAGGACTTCGGGACTCTCGCTCATTGCATGAAATCGCTCAAAGACTTTTCCGCACTGCGGACATTTATAAACATAGGTAGGCATTATTTCTCTCCTCTTCTCTTGCGAATCAGCCCGGCCAGCGCCTTGTGAAATGCAGTCGCGGCAAGCGCGGCGCAATGCTCATGTTCCTTTGAAAGACCGTTCAGGAACACCTTGATTGCCGAAGCGGTAATCCCTGCCGCCTCCTCGAGAGTTTTGCCCATGGCAAGAACGCTCATCGCGCTTCCGCACGCCACGGTTCCTTCACAGCCATCAGCCAGGAAACGGATTTCGTCTATTCGACCATTGCGTTCTATGAGCGAAACCTGGATGGTATCGCCGCAAGGCCCGGTGTAACTTATCGATACGTCTGCGTTTTCCACCTCGCCCACGTTGCGAGGTTCGTAGGCATGGTCAAGAAAGGCGTCGGAACAGTCACCGAAAAGCCTTTTCCAGACCTCGGCCCCGGTTCGTTCATCAGACATACTGGATTATAAGCCTAAAGGGGGAGGTATCAACCTCCCCCTGGGAGACCGTACGAAAATCCACAGATTACACAGATTGGCAAAAAATCCGACTAGACAAACTATGCAAATGCACACCTTGTATTCAACCGTATTTCTTCCTCTACATCCTCTGTGCGCTCTGTATCCTATGGGCGCACGAAACACCCAAGGGCACGCTGTGGTTATTTCCAGATATTCCCTTAGATTTATTTGGCCGGTTTTTCCTTCTCAAGCTCTGCGATGCGCTCACGCATGGCACCTAGATCCTCTTCAGCGTACTTGAGTTCATCGTGCAGCATCTTGAGTTCGTCTTCACGGGAAGGAGGCTGAGGATAAGCGGGCGGCTGAGTCGGGTAGTAACCTGGGGCATAATCACCCCAACCTCTACGCCAGCCCATTCCACGACCCCAACCCATACCGCGACCGAAACCTCGGCCAAAGCCTCCGCCCATTCCGCGGCCTCTGCCGCGGCCGCCCCAGGCATTTACGTATCCCGGGGCATCATAACCGGCACAAAAACCGGCTCTCCTGCCGGTCATGGGACCTTGACCGGCGGGTCCTGTTCTATCTCCACCTGGCATGATTGCTCCTTTGTTTGTTTTTGTTTACAAAAATCTTATCCACGAATCATCTTTGCCCCGCACTTGGGGCAAACATGTTCAAAGCAAGGGGTTCCTCTTTGATGCGGCGCTCTCGCCCCACACTGCGGGCAAACGCATTCCCCGCCCGGTCCCGCGCCTGCCCTCTGACCTGAACGACCCATTCCTTGCCCCTGACCTTGACCTCTTCCTGCACCTTGCCCTCCACCTCCACCTTGTCCTGTTCCTTGTCTATTCATGTTTTCTCCTTTTCAAATTCGGCCAACACCGTCCCCGCTATCTCTTGCAGAAACCCGGCCTGCGCGCATTCGGGATCTGCCAAGGGTATCTTGGCCCTGGTAATGCTTTCGGTAATGGTTCGGTCGAACGGAATTCGACCCAGAACGGACACGTTTTGATTCCTGCAGAACTCCTCGATCTCTTCTGTGAGTTTTGCTGACAGGTCATGTTTGTTGATTACGACCCAGCGCTTTAATGAAAAGAAATCGAGCAGCTTGAGTATTCGCCCCAGGTCGTGCAGACTGGAGACGCTCGGCTCGACCACCAGCAGAACCCCGCGCGTACCGGTGATGGCCGCGTTAACCGGACAGCCGATGCCGGGAGAACCGTCTATGAGGATATTCCTTGTCCCGTTCTCAGAACAGGTACGCTCAGCAATCTTGCGAACCTCGGTTACCAGCCTGCCTGAGGCGTCTGCTCCAGGAAAAAGCTCGGCGGTAACCACATCGCCGCAGGAGGTTTGCATGATTTTGATTTCACCTGAAAGCGGTCTGCGCAAGGTTACCGCGTTGGGTACGGTCGGACAGACAATTTTACATAATCCGCACCCCTCGCAGGACATTTCCTGAACAACCGCTTTTCCGTCATTCATGGTTATGGCATTAAAATGACAGCTCTTGACGCACTTGCCGCACCCGGTGCACAGTTCAGGATTAATCTCTGCCTTGAGTCCGGACGAGAAAGGGATACGTTCCTTGACCTTGCCTGAAAGCAGTATCCCCAGATTGGCCGCGTCCACGTCGGCGTCAGCCGCAACCTTGTTACCCCATACAGCGGCAAGGCAGGCGGTAATCATGGTCTTGCCGGTCCCGCCCTTGCCTGAAAGAACCGGAAATGATGAAAGCACTGATACGCTCACTGCAGATTCCGGGGAGCCGGAGACCTTATCCAAAACCTTCTCTTCAGGCTTGACGAAATCCGGAAGCGAGTAGTTGTTGATGTCTGCGAGCTTGCGAGCCAGGTTAAGAAAAACATCCCCCCACTTTTCCTGCTCGATAATCAGTTTCCCCTCGGCGTATAAGGCGGCAATGCTGCGGTCAAAAGGGATGCGGGCAAGGACAGGTATCCCCTCCCTGATGCAGAATTTCCCTGTCTCATTATCGCCGATGTCTGCACGGTTCAGAAGAACCGCATGAGGGATTCTCAATTTAGTAAGCGTATCACGGGCAAGCTTAAGGTCGTGCAGGCCGAAAGGCGTGGGCTCGGTTACCAAAAGACACGCATCAGCCTTGCTGACGGCGGCAACCGCAGCACAGGACGTTCCAGGCGGGGCATCAAGGAAAACCAACCCGGAATCCCTGACCGTGGCCACAACCTGCTCAATGACCTCGGCGCTGCGAAGCTGACCTATGGCAAGGGAACCGTCAACGAAGCTTTTATTGCCTGAGAACGTGCCGCTACGAACCTCGCCCAGAACGTAGGGTTTTTCAGTAATGGCTTTCTCCGGACAGACCGCTGAACACACCCCGCACCCGTGGCATAACTCGTTGAACAAAAGCACTTTGCCTTTAACTACCGCAAGGGCGTTAAACTGACAGTGGCGAGCGCACTCCCCACAACCGGTGCAGCGTGTATTGTCTATCTGCGGAACTTGAACGTAAACCTCTTTGGTTTCAGAAATTTGCGGCTTCAGGAACAGATGACCGTTCGGCTCCTCTGCATCGCAGTCGGCATAAGTGGCTTCGGGGATGACTGCGGCAAGATTGGTCGCCACAAGGGTCTTGCCCGTGCCGCCCTTGCCTGAGGCAATCGCAATAATCACCTTATCGCCCCTGCGTGTAAACCTGCCATGGGCCAGGTGTTCATTACTCTTAGCGTATATAGACCGACCGAGACCCGAAGGCCTTGGTCGGCGTTCAGATGTCCGGATAATAATAAACCGGCCGGGGTCCGAGGACCCCGACCGGCGTTCTGCTCGCTGTTAGGGTTGAATTTCATTCCGGGTTTCCTTCACGAGCGCCATGTCCCCAACCGTGTCTTCCCCCTTGCCAGTAACAGCAAACGGCTTTCTTACTGCCGACCATGTAATCGCCGCCTTCAATTTGAATCCCCTTACCGTTGATCAAGGCATCGGTCAGCTTGCGTCTGGTCAGGACAAGAATGCGACCGTAAGTTGCGCGAGAAACACCCATAGCTTTAGCGGCTTGTTCCTGGTAAAGTCCGTCAAGATCAGCCAATCTCAATGCCTCTACCTCTTCATGGTTGAGCACCACAATTTCCAACTCCCGCACCGGAACCCCCTTAGGACCAAAAAAGTTGATGCCAAACTCCGAGGCAATCCTGCGATATTTACGCGGCCTGGGCATTAATCACTTCATTAGTTTTGAGCATATGCTCATTATAGACAGGAAAGGGACTATGTCAAGGGGATAATGAAAAAGCCCGCAGGCAATAGTCCTGCGGGCCAAAGAAAGAGGTTAATATTACTTTTTGGGAACGTACAACGGGCACTTATCCCAAGTCAGGTGCCGGGAAACCAAAGGACATTCGTCAGGGTGGCAAGTGGTTACCAGGCCGGCTTTGGTAAGCTCCGCACATACGCCTTCGGGATTCTTTCTTTTAAGGGTACACCGCCAAATCGGAACAAGTCCCTTACCGTGTCCCCTGGACTGAAACCTTCTGTTCACATGTAAATAGACATGCTCGCATCGAGACTGCATTCCTACATCCATGTTTTCCTCCTTACATATTAGTGATACATTATTAATACTCGCGGCTCATACTCGGCTTATTACATCCGTTTTATGAGAATCTCCTCGCTAACTACACCGTTACCCCTATTTTAATTATAGGAAGGAAATGGCCTGCGTCAAGGTATAATCATCCTGGTCGAGACCTCGCAATGACTGATGGCTATCTTACCAACACCACCTTGCCGACGACACTGCCGAAGTTACCCGTAACCCGTAACACCCAACCCGTAACCCGTAACCCGCGCAAAGTAAACGCCTTGTGCGAGGAGAACTGATGCGTCCCAGACGCCTTTGCCAAATAAAAGGGGGCGACGCCGCGCGTCGCCCCTGCGTAGATTACTGAATGGTAATTATCTTATCAGGATGGCTTTAACTGTCTGGGCATAGTTGCCGACAGTAAGCTCAGCGAAGTAGACGCCTGCGGGTATTTCATCTGCTGGCCAGGTAAAGCTGGATTGCGATGGGTTGAGTGAATGAGACTCAATAGCACGTCCGTCGGCTGAGTAAAAGGTCAGGGTTCCGGTCATGCCTGCAGGAAGCGTGTAGCTGAGAGTGGGGGTAGCAGACAGGTTCTCGACCACTTCGAGTATAAGTGGAGAGTTAGTTGGCGGCTGTTCTGCAATCGCTGTATGCTGCTCGTACTTCAGGATCAGGTAGTCCCAGTCCGTTCCGTTATGCGAGGAACCTGTAACGTAGACGTTGGCTTCACCATCTACCGCCACACCCCAAGCAACATCAGCATTGCCTGAGTCGTAGACCTTGTTCCAGACGATGGTAGGCGGGTCCTCTGCAAACGCTACGTTCCCAACGGCTAACGTTGCCAGGGTGATTATTAAGAGTGCTTTTTTCATACCATCCTCCTTGGTTGGGTCTTTAGCGACACGACGGTTATCGTCGAGTCACCATTACTTTATGGCTCTTAACCATGCTGAGGCATCACGTTTAGCGAAAGGCGGTCTTCGCTAAATCCTCTCGGACGACGAGACTGTCGTCACTTCACAGCAACCTTGAGCCTGTTTTCCAATGTACAAGAATAGTCTGCTCCAAGCGTTTGTCAACTCCCCAATGGCTTATCCCTGGTTTTGCTACCCGACACCTAGGAAGCTGTCCGAGACCGACGCGAAGCGGCGACCAAAAGGAGCTTCAATGGCTTATACGCTTGCGACGAAGTCAATCCGCAGATGACGAAGTGCCCCCGTCGGGTATCTGGCGTCGGAGACGCATTTCTTCGCAGCCTGTAAATTAGTTGACCCCAGCCGCAAAATCAATATACTCATCACCCATGAAGCTTGATCATTTTGTAATACACGTCGAGAACGCAGAAATCTTCGACCGGCTCAAGAAAGAAATCAACCCCCTGGGCTTTCCGTTTGCCCCTGAAAAGGGCAGCAGCGCCCACGGGCTTAAGACCGCCAATATCTGCATAGGCAAACAGTATCTGCAAGTCGCCTGTCTGCTTCAACCCAGGGTATCAGGCTGGAATCCACGCTGGGTAGAATCTTATAATCACGGGAAACGCGGTGTCTTCTCCATCTACATCGCGGTAGGAGAACTGGACGTGCTTCACAAAGAACTCCTTCAAAGAGGCCTGGAAATCCCCGCGCCCGAATCAAGGCAAACCCTGGCCAGGGCTTCCAAAGATATACTGGAAACCGTCACCGATTTCCTGGGGCTTGGCCAATCCAAATCAAAGAAATTCAGTCCTCGGCGCTGCCTGAACCTGCCGCCCATACCGGGAACCGATATGGACATAAGCTTTCTTGAATACCGCGAGGATACCGAGGAAGAGCGCAAGACGCTCCTGAAACCCAACTCCGAAGAGTACGGGATAACCGGAATCCAGCGAATCAAGATATACCTGCCTCTGTGGGAAGAAGGTATCGAGTTTCTGCAAAAAATATTCCCCAAACTCCTTGATACAACCACCCAGCAAAAAGCGGAACTGCGAACGAGCACACTGCTCTTTTTTCGCTCCGATCCTGAGGACGGCCTGAAGCTGAAGCTCGAAGCAAAAGCGGAGAACAAGCCGTACGCAGGACATAAGTTTCAGATAGAGAACGTTGAGATAAAAACCGTCCCGTAACACCCATACCCGTAACCCGTACCCATACCCCTTCGGGGCATTTTCACTATATCCAGGACTGCCGTCCTGGTTTTACCGAACATAACACCCCCCGTACCCCTTCGGGGCACAGTGTGCCCCTTGAGGCGCCAACTTTACTGCGCCTCATAGGGTATTTTCACAATAAGCCGGAGCATACGCTCCAGTCACAAGGAGATA
>JAUVJT010000121.1 GCA_030592225.1 Candidatus Stahliibacteriota bacterium
ATCTATACCCTCCCGCTCCTTCAAACTCAAATGATGGTATTCCTTGTACATACATCCTTAGGATAACGAAATCCCTCTCGTTTTCCAAGGTGTTGCACTTCATTATTGAACCCACGACTTCCAAATGAAGACTACTTCTATGGTTTGCTTGAAGAGAATATTAAGCAGGCCATGCCAGTTATGCTAAGTATAAATAAAAAAGACAGCGAGGCCGATACTATCATTGCACGTCATGCCGTAATATGTGATGGTTACCGTGAAACGGAAAGTAACAACCAATGGCATATAAACTTTGGATGGGGTGAGTACTCCCCAGATTTTATTCAGGATGCCTGGTACATACTTCCTGATCAGATGCCTTCTGGTTACTCCGTGATAAAATACGGTTTGATGAACATCTATCCACCTATAATAAAAGATACGACGCCGAATTCAAATCAGTTGGAACTAGTAGAAAGTTATCCAAACCCTTTTACGGAATCCTATGAAATCGTATATAGCCTTCCGCAAGGAAGTCAGATTAATATATCAATCTACGATGCATTGGGTCGTCGGGTTCGTTCATGGTCTTTCAATCATGCTTCCCAAGGGGTATACGGGATTTTATGGAACGGCAAGGATTATGGAGATCAATCGTTGCCTGCCGCTGTCTATTATATACAGGTCGCCGATGCGAAATCCTTCGAAACGGGAAAAGTAATCTTATTCAAGTAACCCTCTCTTTAAACCCCTTCGATATTTCTCAACTTGACAGCTTACACCTGAGGGTTATTATCACAAGTTAGTAATTGAAAGGAGGGAACATGTTAAAAAAATGTCTCCTTATAACGATAGCCGGATGCATTCTTGCATTCCCGGCCCTGGTTTTTGCAGAAGAGGTAGAACTGGCATACGATGACGGCAGTCCGCAGGGAAATTCTTTCTATCCCGAGCAGGGAGCGGCCTATGCGGTCAAGTTCACCCCGCCTGCCGGAACCTGGTACGTAAAAACCGCCCGCTACTACATCTACAACCACCCGGGCAGCCTTATCAAGGTCAGGGTTCTTCACGCATCGGGCGGCGAACCGGCCAGTGATATGTTCGAGGGTCTGGAAATACATCCTGATACCACCGGATGGTTCGACGTTGATCTCGTCGAGTATGAGATTGAAGTGACCGATGAGTTCTTTGTTGTCTATGAGTTCGCCGAATCTGATGTGTTCAACACCCGACTGGGGCACGACACCGGAGAGAACGAACGCTCATGGAACCACTCGCCCACCAGCGACTGGTCGCCCAACGAACACCTCATCTTCTTCATAAGGGCGGTGGTCGTGGACGAACTTGGCGTAGGGGAAGAGTTTCTCCCAGAGTCGAGTATGGACTGCAGGTGCTATCCTAATCCGTTTACGGCTTCTACCCAGATTGATTACGTGGTTCCGCAGGCAGGCCGGGTAACCTTTAGCATCTGGGACGCTGGCGGCCGATGCGTCAGGATTCTGGTGGATGCCTGCAAACCCCAGGGTAATCACTCGATCAGGTGGGATGCTAAAGATGAAGCGGGCAATCTTCTGCCGTCCGGTGTTTACTTCTCCAGGTTGGACGCAGATTATTCTATCTTCACTCAAAGAATAGTGCTTATTCGATAATCCAAAACCCGCATCTCAATCTAAAACGTAAGTGTGTTACGGGGTGTTATGTCCTTAAAAAACCAGAAACGCATGTTTCTGGATATAGTGAAAATGCCCCGAAGGGGTACGGGTGTTACGGCGGGTTGACATTAGCCCCCTCTTTGGGTAAGATACCGTAGCTTTCGCAGCCAAATACACTGTAAAACTGGAGAAATGATGCCAACAATGAAAGCGGTCGTTAAGATTAAGCCGGAGCCAGGAGGTGCAGAGCTTCAAGACGTAGACGTTCCCACTATCGGTGCCGATGAGGTGCTGCTGAGAGTTCAGGCCACGTCCATCTGCGGAACCGACGTACATATATATGAATGGAACCCCTGGGCGGACCGCAGGATAGGTGCAGGGAGACTTCCCCAGACTCTGGGTCACGAGGTTGCAGGCGAGGTGGTCGAGATTGGTTCTTACGTGAAGAATATCAAAAAGGGCGACTACATATCATCGGAAACCCATATCTTCAATCCAGGCGACTTGCAGTCACTTTTGGGGCAACGCCATATCGGCAAGAACATGGAGATTCTGGGCGTGGACCGGGACGGGGTGTTTGCCGAGTACGTGATGCTGCCTGAGCGGGTGTGTTGGATAAACGACCGCTGTATCCCGCCTGAGTTTGCAAGCGTGCAGGAGCCGTTGGGCAACGGGGTGTACGCGGTGCTGGGTGAGGATGCCGACGTTGCCGGGAAATCGATGGTGATAGTAGGCGACGGCCCGACCGCGCTGTTCGCGACAGGGGTCGCAAGAGCTACAGGTGTGGCAAAGATTATTGTCGTAGGGTTCTCTGATTTCAATCTTGACATCGCCCGCAGGATGGGTGCCGATCATATTCTGGACATCAAGGAGACCTCGCTTGATGAACGCCATCAGTTCGTGCTGGAGCAAACCGGAGGCTACGGGGTTGACATCTCTCTTGAGATGGTGGGCGGCGAGGTCCCGATTAAGGAAGCGTTTACCCATCTTCGCAAGGGCGGGCGGCTTACCGCGTTCGGCGTGGCGTCAGAGGCACAGGTTCCGATTGATTACAACGACGGCATCGTGTTCAAGGGCGCGCAGGTATACGGTATCAATGGCCGCAAGGTGTTCGATACCTGGTACAGGATGAGAGGGATGCTGGCAGGTAAGAGATTGGACATCTCCCCGGTGGTCACCCACGTGATGGAGCTTGAAGATTACGAAAAGGGCTTCGAGATGCTTACGGCAGAACCCCGGCAGGCGGCGAAGATAGTATTGTTCCCCGACCACTCTGAACTCAAAGCGGCCAGGGAGCGAATGGACGAGAAGCGCGACATGCCCGCCGCTGATTGATGTATTCCCTCATCCCCAACCCGGCCAGAGGCCGTCCCAAAGGAAGAAGGGAGTATAATTTCCTTCTTCTTCCCTTGGGAGAGGGATCAAGGGTGAGGGGTAAAGGTAGAAGAAAACAAAATCATCTAGACAAGGGGCTTAAGCCCCTTGTCTGGAGTGCCTGGAGTAGAGGCGACGCATGCGTCGCCCCTACCTGAGGAATCGGGCAGGAAGTTACGAATGACATTGATTAAAGTTAACTCGAACCCCTTCAAGGAGGAAAGAAGTAAATGAGCAACATCGGCAACTATGAGGAGAAGTACAAATCCTTCGACTGGTCACAGGCGCGCGAGATTTTGGGATACGCCGAAGGCGATTTTTTGAACATCGGACATTTCTGCTCGGACAGAATCTGTGAACAAGGCAAGGGTGACAAGCTGGCCCTGATATGGGAAACCATGGACGGCACGGTAAAGAAATATACATTCAACGACATCCGCGTCCTTTCAAACACCTATGCCGAGTATCTAAAGAGCCTGGGTGTCGAACCCGGCGACCGGGTGTGCATATTCATGGACAAGATTCCCGACCTCTACATCTCGTTTTTGGGGATACTCAAGCTCGGTGCCATTGCTCAGCCATTGTTTTCCGCGTTCGGGCCCGAGTCGCTGGTAACCCGGCTGGAGAACGCCGAAACCAAAGTCGTTCTCACCACCAAGAAGCACGCGTTCAAGCTTCGCAAGATAGCCGCCGACCTGCCTGCCTTGGAAAAAGTTGTGATCGTCGAGGGCGAACCCAAAAAGATGGAAGACTATGAACTTCTGTTTAACCTGGAGTCAGCCGACAAGGTGGAGCAATTCGAGAGCTTTGCAGCGGACCTGGAGAGTCCCTCTGTCCTTCACTACACCTCCGGAACCACGGGTCAGCCCAAGGGCGCGCTACACGTGCACTCCTCAATATTTGCCCAGCACGTCACCGCCAAGTGGGTGCTGGATCTTGCCGCCGACGACGTGTACTGGTGCACAGCCGATCCGGGCTGGGTCACCGGCACCTCCTACGGCATCATCGGCCCGTGGTCGCTGGGCGTCACCCAGGTGGTGCTTGACGCCGGCTTCACTGCCGAGCGCTGGTACAAGTTCATTGCCGATCACAAGGTCACCGTATGGTACTCGGCTCCCACCGCCATCCGCATGTTGATGAAGCAGGGCACCGAGGTTGTGAAGAAGTTCGACATGTCTTCGCTGCGACACCTCTGCTCGGTTGGCGAACCCCTCAACGCCGAGGCGGTTATATGGTCAGAGGAAGCCTACGGCCTGCCCTTCCACGACACCTTTTGGCAGACCGAAACCGGGGCCATGGTCATAACCAACTACCCGGGCATGGAGATAAAACCCGGTTCAATGGGCAAGCCCTTCCCCGGTATTGAAGCGACGGTGCTGGATTTGGAAACCCACGAGCCTATCACCGAGCCGGGCAAGGTCGGCCTCATTGCGCTCAAACCCGGTTGGCCTTCCATGTTCCGCACCTACTGGAAGAAAGCTGACGTTTACGACTCCAAGTTCATCAAGGGCTGGTACGTTTGCGGCGATCGCTCGTCCATTGACGCCGACGGCTACTACTGGTTCGTAGGTCGAGACGACGACGTTATCAATACCGGCGGTCACCTGGTTGGGCCGTTTGAGATTGAGTCGGCGCTTTTGGAACATCCCGCGGTGGCGGAGAGTGCCGCGGTGGGCAAGCCTGACAAGATAAACATGGAAGTAGTCAAGGCATTCGTGGCACTAAAGCCGGGCAACGAGCCATCGGACGACCTGGAACTTTCGATCATGAACTTCATCCGCAAGAAGCTCTCGCCACTGGCCATGCCCCAGGAGATTGAGTTCGTAAAGTCTCTTCCAAAAACGAGATCGGGCAAAATCATGCGCCGTGTGCTGCGCGCCAAGGAATGGGGCGAGGACATAGGCGATACCTCGACTCTCGTGGAGGATGAATAAACCAGGGTCTGCCCCTTGGGCGCGAAGCGGCCATAGGGTACAGATTTCACAGATTTCGCTGATTTAGTCCAAGCAGATAAAGGCCGGCCTTTCCGATTTGATCTGAGTAATCCGTGCAATCTGTGGTTAAAGATTCTTCACATTCGTGCCACGATTACCGTCAGGCTTGAGTGTAATTCGTCAAAATAAAGGTGGTCAAAAGATGGTCAGAAGTTGGTCAAAAGCTACCCAAAAGGTGGACAGGAACGCGACTACGTCGCAATATCAAAATTCAAATTGCAAAATGCAAATTTTAAATTGTCTACCGAACCAGCACCACCTTCTGCGTAACTAGACTCCCGCCCATCTCACGGATGAAGTACACTTCTGTTTGGAGCGCGGGTTCTCTAACCCGCGTAGAACAACAAACGGACTGGAGTACCCGACGGGGGCACGCTGAGTCCGTTCTCCACACGCATTGCCGTCTGTGGTTTTTCTGACGAACGAAGTTCGTCCAAAACGTCGTGTAACGACGTTAGTCAACACTGACGGCCTGAATATGCTCACTTTTTGCTAACGCACGCTTACGATCCGATAGGATAAAAAGATCGCAGAGAAAAACGTAGGGGCCGACTTTTGAGTAAGCCCGAACAATAACGGCTAGCCTGATAATGCTGATGGTTAATAATCATGATTGGTAATCGTTCACCTTATGGTCCAGCCCGTTTAGGTTTTAAGGTTGAATATAAGATTAGTCTCTGATCAATAAGGCAACATAGACAGTAAAAATTGCTAATGATGCTAGTGATGCAGTTTCTAATCTAGGTAAGGGAAACATGAATAACCAGCATAATACCCATTGAAAGATCAACCCACCGATGAAGCTAACAAGAATTATCTTCAGAACCTCTCTTAGATTCTTTATTCGCTTCCATACAGTTTTCCCTTCCGAGGATAACCAGTAATATAAAATCAAAGGTAACAACAATAAAGTTACGGATGAAACAATGAAAGCCCAGAAAACTGATTGGAATAGAACTTTCAAAACTTCGTTATACGAACGTGATACTGCATTAATCATTGATTCTGGGAAATGTATAGTGATTGACTCTTCCAGGAAAAGAATAAAATTCTTGAAATCCGCCAATCTAATTGAATTAACTTCACTTAAATAATTTTCTATCAAAGCAACTTCCGGTGATTTGGAAAAGTAAGGTACCAATCCGGAAAAAATACCAGGAAAAACTTTCTCCATCAACCATATTGCTGATGTAAGAAAAAACGGCAAACCAACTCTTAAAAAGAGAACGATTAATAAAAAACCAACACACGCCTGTACAAACATGCCGAAGCTTCCTTTTTTCCCGTATACAATTCGTACATACTTAGGATGCATCTTATGTAATTTTCGATAATAGAATATGAAGTGCTGTACAGATATTGCAGTGACAAAAATCAATATAACAATAGGGACAAGAATTTGGATATCTTTAATCGTTAGTCTTGTTAGGATAGAAAAGATAATAATAATCGATGCGGAAATAAAAATGGCAATGCTAGCGGTCACATACAACTCTTTTTTGAATTGCTTTTCATGTTTTTTGTAGAAATTAAGCCGTGATAAACTTCTTCGCCCTGTTAAACCTAAGAATAGATTAAGGTGATTGACCACGAGATCGGAGTAAGTATAATAGGATTAGATGGGACTATTATCGCATTCGAGGTTGTTTACTAGTGAGCGCCATGCAAGAAATTACTATAAGAAGTTACGATGGAGTGAAG
>JAUVJT010000036.1 GCA_030592225.1 Candidatus Stahliibacteriota bacterium
TGGGCATGGAGCCAGGGCAATCCGCAGATAGTCATCCTGATAATCTCATGCCTGATACTGTACGGCGGGATTGCCTTGTCGCTGGTTCGTTCGGCAGCCCACCGGCGTAAGCTGAGACTGGGTTATATCAAGCCGCCGCCGGACGATGATGAGGAAGACTAAATCGAAATGATAACAGGCGGTTGTGTTTGCAGTCGCCTGCGTAAAACTTGGAGGAAACTGTGAAAAGATTTTGGATTCTTCTATCAGTAGGGGCTGTAATCACCTTAGTAGTATGCGGTCGTCGTACATCCATTGAAGTGATCTCCAATCCCGAGGGAGCGGATGTGTATCTTGACGATACTCTCACCGAAGAGAAGACCAACTGCATGCTCAAAGATGTCGAGTCTGGAGAACATACGATTGCAGTACGACTTGAAGGCTACTCCATCTGGGAAGAAACCTTCACCTTGGAAGAAGGTGAGACTTATACTGTGGGAGCCATCTTTGAAGAAGTTGGTTCTTTGAAGTGGAAGTACCAGATTGGGGATACCATCTCATCAGGTTTAGCAATTGGAGCGGATGGAACGGTGTATTTTGGTTCTTTCGATGGTAACCTTTACGCACTGAACCCAGACGGAACCCTTAAGTGGAAGTATCAAACAGGGGGGTGGGTTAGAGGTTTTCCTGCCATAGGTTTAGATGAGACAATTTATTTTACATCGGATGACGGATTTTTATATGCTTTATCTGAACCAGGGGTCTTAAAGTGGAGTTATAATGTTGGTGAAGTTGTGTATACTTCACCAACAATAGGTAAAGATGGTACTATTTATATACCATCGGAAACAGGTCTTTGTGCATTGGATCATAATGGGAATCTGATGTGGTTGCATTCAAATGTTCTTATTACTCCTTCTATAGGTTCTGACGGAACGATCTACTGCGATTATTCTGAACCTGATGAACTCTATTATGAAGTTTTGGCATTGAATCCTGATGGTAGTGAAAAATGGAGGTGTTCAATATGGGATAATTGGCTTTGGCCATCTCCTGCAATAGGTTCAGAGGGTAAGATCTATTTCGGGGCATTACCCAATGAATTTCTCATTGCCGTGAATCCCGATGGGTCAATCGATTGGATATCGGATGACACCTTATTTGCCTGTCCCTGGTTTGGTTCTCCTACTATTGGAATTGATGGAACACTCTACCTAAATTCAATGCATGGATTATGTGCTGTAACTCCGACTGGAACAGTTAAATGGTTTTATGAGACTTCTGAAGGCCGTCTTGTATTTTCCCCTACTTTGGGTTTTGATGGCACTATTTATCTGAGTGACCAAGACGGTGTTATTTATGCATTGAATACAAACGGCGAGGAACGCTGGAAGTTTCAAGCAAGTGGGGAAATATGGTATCCTCCTGTAATTGCTTCAGATGGCACAATCTACTTTGGTTCCACTGACGGTTATCTCTATGCAATTTACTCCGACTCTCGCGGGCTGGCAAACTCTCCGTGGCCCAAGTTCCAGCATGATAACCAAAATACGGGTCGAGCCGGCACTCCTTAAAGGGTCGGCAAAGGTCTTGACTTAAGCTGATTCCGCTATAGTATTTAGAGAAAGGACATGGAATTAGCGCCGTCCTGGACGGCACATCGAGAATAAATTAAACAGTAATAAACCGAGGAGCGCGCAATGAATACTAAATGGCGCAAATTGTGGGTGTTGGGTGTAGTAGGGTTGGTGTTTTGTTTCTTACCAGTGGCGTGTGAAAAGGACGAGCTCCCGCCCACAGTAACTATCACCATTCCCGCTGACGGCGATACGGTATACGGTTACGTTAGCATCATGGTGGAAGCGGTTGACGAGGATTCGGTGGAAAGCATAACCCTGTTCATAGACGATTCCGAGGTTGCTACGGCCGGCGAGGCTGAGCTTTCCTATGAATGGAACACCACCACCCTCGATGACTTGAGTTCTCATATCATCATTGCCACTTCACTCGATCCTGCGGGCAACGAGGGTGAATCCGATCCAATTACGGTTGTGGTAAGTCATCGCAGTGAGCATCCGGAAACCCCTACATTGTGGGGGCCGGCTGTCGGTTTTGCAGGAAAGGTTCTTACCTTTTGGGCCAAAACAACTGACCCTGATGGTGACACCGTCTCGTTCCAGTTCGATTGGGGAGACGGCTCAAATCTGGAATGGACTCAATTTATTGCCTCCGGCGACAGCATATCTCAAACAAAAACCTATGACAGTGTAGGTACTTACTACATCAAGGTTAAAGCAAAGGACGGCAGCGCGGCATTCTCCGAGTTCTCTCCTGATTATAAAGTAGTGATAACCGAGGAGGCAACTGCGGGAAACATTCAGGTTAACTCGACTCCTTCCGGGGCGGATATCCGGCTGGACGGCGAGGAAACCGAATTGCAAACGCCTTCCTTGTTTGAAGATATGGCTGTCGGTGAGCACACCATCCAGCTTAGGATGGTTGGCTATGCCGATTTCGATACCACGGTTACGGTTATTGCGGAGCAAACGACTACGGTTAACATAACACTTGAATCTATCGGCGATTTCCTGTGGAGTTTTGACGCCGGCGATGAGATACACTCTTCTCCCGCGATTGGGGCGGATGGGACAATCTATATCGGTTCAGATGACTACAACCTCTATGCTGTCAATCCAACCACTCACACCGCCGATTGGAGTTTCCCGACTACTTTGGCGGTTCAGTCTCATCCCGCGGTAACGTCCGACGGCAAGATTTGCTTCGGTTCAAATGACTCCTACCTGTACATTCTCCACCCGGAAGGAGTGAAGTACAAGGATAAGAAGACCGAAGGTTTTATTGCCTCTTCTCCGGCCCTGGCGACCGATGGCAGCATCTACGTTGGGTCGGGAGATAATCGCCTCTACGCTTATACCTCCGATCTGACGGTTAAGTGGAGTTACATGACCGGAGGTAACGTGAGTTCCTCTCCCGCAATAGGCACGGACGGCGTCATCTACGTGGGATCAGAAGACAACTACTTCTATGCATTTAATCCTGCGGACGGCAGCAAGAAGTGGGAATACAAGACCGGCGGCAAGATCACCTCTTCACCTGCCATAGGAGTTGACGGCACCATCTACATCGGCTCCCAGGACAACTACCTCTATGCAGTTAACTCCGATGGATCTGAGAAGTGGAAATACCAGACAGGCGGCAAGATACACTCCTCGCCGGTTATCGGTGAAGACGGCACCATCTATATCGGTTCAGATGATGATTCCCTGCATGCCATTGATCCCGTTGACGGAACCGTAAAATGGAAGTACGGGGCGACAAGATGGATTAGATCCACTCCTGCGGTGGGCGCTGACGGCACCATCTACTTCTGTGATTTAAATGGTTGGGTATACGCCTTGCGTTCGGACGGTACCCTGAGGTGGAGTTATCAAACCGGTGGCGGCAGTGATGCGATTCTTTCCTCCCCTGCCATAACCTCAGACGGTATCATCTACGTGGGTTCGCGTGACCACAAGCTCTACGCCCTGAAGGGTGATTCTCCTGGACTTGCCGCATCTGCATGGCCCAAGTTCAGCCACGATAACCAGAACACCGGTTGTGCAGGTAACTGAAGCTTACTGATTATTTTAAGATTACGAGGCCGGCTCAATGTTGAGTCGGCCTTGTGCTCTTTTGCTGCTCCCGTGACGTTAAGAGACTGCAAAATGCCTCAAAAAAGGGTTCCGGGACTTTGCCTTACAAAAAAACCTAGGGTATTTATCGGATTGATGAGTGGTCGGTTCTCATTATCCTTTCGACCCATAGACAAAACTTGACTTCAACAGGTTGATCCGTAGTATGCGGGGATATTAAAAAGCGTTAACGCAGGAGAAGAACAAATATGAAGCGAATGTTTCATTTCGGGCTGTCCCTCCTGGTACTTGGTTTGGCAGGATGCGGCGGCGTTACCGGAATAGAGATTAACTCCGTTCCCCAGGGGGCGGATATTTACCTGGACGATATCCCTACGGGTGAGAAAACAAACACCACCCTTGAAGACATCGAACCCGGGGAGCACACCATTCGGCTTATCCTTGAGGGGTATGCCATGTGGGAGCAGAGGATTACGCTGGCTACAGGTGAGCTTATTGTTCTGGACGCCGAGTTTGCCCAGGCCCTGCTGTGGCAGTATGATTTCACCGAAGGGGTTTCTTCTTCACCGGCCATAGGTGCCGGCGGCACCGTGTACGTCGGCTCAGGTGATTATCTCTATGCGCTTACTCCCGGCGGCGACCAGATGTGGTCTTACGAGGCGGAGGGTGAGGTTCAGTCTTCACCTACCATAGGCTCGGACGGAACCGTGTACTTTGGTTCAAACGATAATTTCAGCACCGGAGCCGGGCACGTTTACGCGTTGAATTCCGCGGGCAGCGAGAAGTGGAGCTATGAAACCGACGGATGGGTGGTTTCCTCACCTGCCATAGGTGCCGACGGCACCATCTATTTCGGAGCACGCAGTGACTCCCTTTATGCAGTTGCTCCCGGCGGCGAGCTCAGGTGGGCGTATCAAGCAGGAAATTTCATAACCGCTTCTCCGGCGATTTCTTCGGACGGCATCATCTACGTTGGTTCGCACGACAAGTCTCTTTATGCAATTACCCAGACCGGCATGGATAAATGGAAATCCGCGACCGGGGGGAAGATTCTTGCGTCCGCCGCAATAGGTTCAGATGCCACTATCTATTTCGGCTCCCTTGACGGCAACCTTTACGCATTGACCTCGGGGGGGAATCTTAAATGGAGCTATCAGGCTGACGCGATAGAGTCCTCGCCCGTTATCGGTGAAGACGGCACCATCTATTTCGGGTCTAACGATGGATACCTGTATGCGTTGGATGCTTCGGGTAATCTTCGCTGGCGTTTTCAGACCGGTGACCGGATTAAGTCTTCCCCTGCCATTGGTTCTGACGGCACCATCTATTTCGGTTCGTGGGATTGTTACGTTTACGCCGTGAGTCCTGAGGGAGTTCTTCGCTGGGACTACCAGGTTTCCGGTAAGGTTGGTTTTTCTCCCGCGATTGCCGAAGACGGCACGTTATACGTGGGAGCCGATCATCTGTACGCCATCGTTGGCAGCTCAAAAGGACTTGCTTCCTCTGCCTGGCCCAAGTTTGGTTGCGACAACCAGAACACCGGCCGGGCTCAATACTGAATTTTCGCCTGACCAGGAAGCTTTGCTTGCAATCGCTGGGAGGCTGTCCGAGAATGTCGAATACACCACAGATTCCACAGATTATCACAGATAGGTTAAGAAGTAAACCTCGGCAAATTTTGGGAATACGTATCTTACCTCTGTGAACTTTTGGATTGACTCTGTGTCTCTGTGGTTATTTCCAGATAAGTTCCTAGAAGGTGTGTCACGCGTGTGTTACGGGATGTGTTACGGGGGTGTTATGTCCTTAAAAACCAGGAACGCATGTTCCTGGATATAGTGAAAATACCCCGAAGGGGTACGGGTGGGTGTTACGGGTGGGTTGACATAAGGTTAAGCTATTCTTATAATTGCGCATGAAGCGAGCTTTTCCCCTTTTGATTGTCGGTCTTTTGTTGGTTGGTTGTTTTAGCCTCAAACGGTCGGTACGCCCCGGGCGCAGCGAGCTAAAGCTTGTTTATCTGACCGACGTTTCTCAATCCGGTAATATTCAGGCAGACCTTAAGACCAATTTTGCCGAATCCAAACTTCTCCTTATTGTGGATGACGCCGAGTTTTCCAGTTTCGAAGACCTTGCCTGGTGGGAAGGCGAGCGTGAAGTATTCATGCTGGGAGTCATGGGCTGCGATCTTTTTTTCCCGCCATCCGAATGGAGATTCCTTGGTCCGGAACGTCTTTACGACCTTTCCTCTCGCGTCGAGTTCTTTATGGTGGCGCTCGATCTTGTCGACGAGAACGATAACTACCCCTTATCTCGCTACATGATTCGTCAGCACAGCCCTTACCGGCTGGCGTTCTCGGCAGCTATTGCCCAAAGCAGGAGCGATTTTGATTTTAAGGGAGTCAATCGTCTGCCTATGGATTCGATTCTTCCCATTACGGCATCGCTTCTCGAACTGCAGACCGACTTCTTTATTTTCTTCGATACAGAAGATTCTCCGGCTGAATCTTATGGCAAGGTTCACGTTGTACCTCGCGGAGGCGACAACCGGATTTTGGAATTTCAGTTCAGGAGTCGTGTCGAGTTCAAACTCAAGGAAGAGGCGTTAGGCCTCGATTTTTCAACAGACGGAAATAATCTATCAAAATTATGGCAAGCGTATGCCGATTCGCTGGACGCCCAGGTCATCGGCGTCTGTGAGGAGTTCCTGACTTCCGATTCCTTGCGATCACTGGCATTGAAAGCGCTTGTCGATATCGCCGAAAAAAGATACGCGCCTGACACCATCGGTATCTTTCTGCCTGATGGGTTTATTGCGGAGGGCATCCCGGCCGGGGAGGTCGCATTCGGTCAGATGCGAGAAATCATGGAGCCTGAGGTTTTCTTCCTGGTCTCAGTCGAGAATCTGCCTGCATACCTTGATGGCAGGGAAGCGAACTTTTTTGCCAAGGGAGAGGTGCAGGGAGCGTTATTCCCCGCGTCCCTATGCCTCCAGGACGAGTACTTTAAAGATAAGTCGTTGGGGATAACGGGTATAACTTCGGCTCAAATTGCCCGCAACATGTTTCGCGAGGAGGAAAATCAATGAGTGCACAAGTAGCTGCAATCAAGGCAGGCAAGAAATCCGGCATCCACTGGGGGCGTCTTCTGTGGACGGTTTTTGTGGTGCTATACCTCATCAGTTTCACCAAGAACCTGTTTGGCGATGTTGCAGGCTCGCAGGCGGCCATTCCCGTCATCTATTTTACACTCTGGCTTGCCTGGTTGGGTATGGAATTCTATCTGAACGCGCTTTTCTTCCAGTCCAGCCTGGTGCCCAGGTTCAATCCCTGGCTTAAGGCTGCTTTTGCCGTCTACTTTTACGGACTGCAGGGTTTGGCGGGCTGGGACGCGTTCAGCGGCACCCAGATTCATTTCGTCTACCCCCTGTTCAACATCATCGGCCTGGTGATCTTCGCCGCGGGAATAATCATCCGGCTGTGGTCTTTGATAACTTATCTTCGCTTGAAGGATAGGCAAAAGATACTCTCCAGCCGTCCCTGGCAGATGAGTGCTCACCCGCGCTACATCGGTATGCTTGGCATTATGTTTGCCGTACCCCTGGTATTCTTCTCGCCCTGGGCTATGCTTGCCACCGTAGTTCTCGGACTGCCGCTGTGGTATCTTTCCATCCGGTTTGAAAAACGCGAACTCGTCAAGAAATGGGGAAAGATCTATGAAGATTATTGCAAGACTGCTCCTCTGCGTCTTCGTCTTAAGCGCTAGTTACTGCTCCCGAGCGCCCCGTAACACCCGTAACACGTCTTCCGACGCAGAGAGCACGCCTCAACGGGTCATCTCTCTCATGCCAAGTCTGACCGAGATAACCTACGCACTTGGTGCGGAAGATAAGCTGGTCGGCGTTACCAACTACTGCGACTACCCGCCTGAAGTCAAAACCAAGAAAAAGGCCGGCGATCTCATCTCTCCTAACCCTGAGCGCCTGCTTTCCTTAAATCCCGACCTTATCCTTCTTTCCTCGCCCACCCAGGGGCAGTTGTCCGTTGATCTTGCAAACGCCGGGTTCCGTATTGCCCTTTTTCCCGATCCCGCTGATCTCAAAGGCGTCTTTGCACAAATCCAGTCGCTTGCCGATACCCTTGGATACTCGAATCAAGGCAAGGCGTTGGTTGATAGCCTGAAGTCCGAGCTTGCCGCAATCAAATCCACAGAAAGCTTATCCGTCTACATCGAGATGAGCGCCGATCCCTTGATGAGTATCGGATCTGCGTCCTATCTCACCGACGCCCTTGAACATATCGGCCTGTACAACGTTTTTGCAGATAAGTCTCAGGGTTATCCGGTGGTGAGCGCCGAACAGGTGCTTGTGCGCGCACCTGACGTTGTTTTATTCCTCTATCCTGATGCCGTTCGCATTGCCTCTCACAGGCTCGGCTGGTCTGAGTTGCCTGCGGCAAAAAAGGGTCTTGTCTTCGATTTACTGCCGGTTGACGAACTGCTTCGGCCAGGGCCGCGCCTTATTCACGCGCTTGCCGTGACCGATTCCCTTATCCAGGCCGCACGAGTGTTTGATGCGCGTTAGACGTCACTGGAATAATCAGAGTTTGCTCCCAGGAGGCTGTCTGAGAACGGCTTATAATCCGCAGATGATAACTCGTTTCACTCGTTTTCCTTACGGTACGCAGATTGCACCGATTTCTGGAAATGTCTGATTTTGCTAAGTTGCGCATGCACGTATCTTACTTAAACCGTTTGATTTTCGCTTTGTGCCCTTTGTGTTCTTTGTGGTTATTCTCAGACAAGCTCCTAGGGATGCCAGCTTTATTGCACAGCGTGCCCCTTGGGATGCTAAGTTTATTGCATCCCATAGGGTATCTCATAGGGTATAAATATCCCAGATGACACAGAGTGATAACAAGGATTCTTTACTTCCAGGCAGTCTAAGAGGTTATTTGGAGACGCAAGGATCGAGGTTTTTCTTAAAGTTGATAAGTAGTATGTTAAATAGTTCCCTCAATCTGCCGCAAGATTGTCCCCTCCCCTGGTGGGAGGGGGTAGGGGGATATAATACATCTCTAACTAGTACGTTATTTCTGGACAACTGCGCCTTTCGTGGGTAAAATTACACAGATGGAATCAAATTACAAAACTTGTAAAGATGATGTGGATGCTCAGTGTCGCCGCAGTTCAGGATTATCCCCCGGGCTTGGCTGGATAACGCTCCTTCTCGTTCTTGCAGGGCTTATTGTTCTGGCTTTCATGGTGGGAGAGCCGTGGGGTATTCCGTCTGCAGGCTATATCCGAACCATTCGCATTACCCGAATACTGCTTACCATATTCGCCGGCGGGGTACTGGCCGTGGTCGGAGCCTCGCTGCAGGGACTTTTGCAAAACCCACTGGTTGATCCCTACATAATAGGCACCTCAAGCGGTGCGGGTGTTGGCGTGGCCCTGGCCATTCTCCTGGGTTGGACATCTGTGGTCGGTCGCCCTGTATTTGGATTCGCAGGCGCTCTGGGCGCGCTTCTCCTCGTATACACCATGTCCAGGATACGAGGCCGCTTCTCCCGCCTTTCACTTATCCTTGCAGGGGTGGCAGTGGGGTTTGTGGGTTCCAGCCTGATAACGGTTCTTATCGCTTTCTCGGACGGCGTGGGCTTCCGTGAACTTATCTACCTGCTCATGGGCAACACCGGGGGGAAGTGGGTATCAGGCAATACCATTTGGATGTACGTTGGAGCGGGCGCGTTCTGCATTGCCGGATGCGCCTGGCTTACAGCCCGGTGGCGGTCGCTCGACGTTATCAGCACCAACATCGAAGCAGCCGAATCCCTGGGCGTGGATACCCAGAGGCTTACCGCCGAGGTGTTCATTATCTCCGCCCTGCTCGTTGGTATAATTGTATCCTTTGTCGGCGCAATCAGTTTTGTGGGACTCATAGTTCCCCATATCGTGCGCTTCATCTTCGGTCCCCGGCACCTGCGGGTTCTGCCTGCGAGTTTCCTCACAGGCGCGGCGCTTCTTCTTGCCTCAGACATCGGGCTTAACGTACTCGATCTCACCCAGGGCATAGCCCTTCCCCTTTCGGTGGTCACCACCATCGTAGGAGTACCCATCTTCATCTATCTCATGCGCAGGAGAGCCGCGTAATGTCTAAGTTTCACCCCCATCCTCACCGCTTAAAGTGCGGTGTCCCTCCGTTAAGGGGGAGGAGAAAATCGTGTGCTTTCGTCCCCTTCCACCAGGGAAGGGGAGATTCGGGAGTGGCAGCCGTCAATGAAGAAGAAACTATACCGGTGGCGTCCTCTCTCATATCCTGTTTTTCTGAAGGGTTTGTCGGCAAACTTAAACGAATAGAACACACCATATTATCTCCCTCCTTGGTGGAGGGGGGTAGGGGGGAGGGGAGAATAAGCTCCCGACACTTCTTCTGTAAAGTCGAACCATTAAAGCTCCCTTTGGTTGCTTTCCTACGGTCTCAGACACCCTGCCAAGCTGTCGTTTGCCCGGAGTTCAAAAGCCGATGAATGATAATAAATCCGGATTCGTGCTAAAGGAAGTGTCCTTTGCATACGCTCAAAAATCCTTGTTCGAGGCGCTCTCGGTTTCTATCGGGTGCGCGGAATTCGTCTCGGTTGTGGGACCAAACGGCGCAGGCAAGAGCACGTTCATTAAACTCCTCGCACGTTTGCTTGAACCTTTATCCGGCGAGATTTGCTTCAAAGACCGGGCGCTTTCTGCCTATTCCCGCAGAGAACTTGCTCAGCTTCTCGCCTACGTGCCCCAGGAAAGTTATTTTGCGCTCGACTTCACCGTTGCAGAAACCGTGCTGCAAGGCAGGCATCCCTATCTGGGAACGTTTGAACGTTATCATTCATCAGACTACGACCTGGTTCACTCCGCACTGCAGCGCCTGGGAATCTCGCATCTTTTAGAAAAAGGCATCAACCACGTTTCCTCAGGCGAGCGGCAACTGGCAGTAATCGCCCGCTCCCTGGTTCAGCAGCCCTCGGTGATCCTGCTCGATGAACCTCTCAATCACCTTGATTTGTCCCATCAACATCAGGTGCTTGCCCTGCTCTCTCAGTTGAACCAGGAGGGTATCGGAGTAATGCTTGTCGCGCACGACCTGAACCAGGCCGCTCTGACCTCGCAGCGCATGCTGGTATTCTCTCAGGGAAAACTTGCAGAAGACGGAAACCCTAACGATCTGTTAACCGCCGATTTGGTCAACCGTTACTGGGGAATCAAGCCGCTTGAGGGCAGGCACCCCGAATCCGGCAAACGTCAAATTTTTCTACCTCTCTAGGGAACTATCCGAAAGTGATACGAGGAGGCTATATTAAACACAAAGACCACAAAGGGCATAAAGAATGCGCCTGCGGCACATTGAAGATTACAAGATTGGGCGGGATTTGTCCGCAATGTGGCGAACGGTGAACGTTAAGATAGTTGAGTTCCCTTACCCCAACCCTCAACTCCGCAAGCGTCGTCGCTACGCGTCCCAAAGAGCTTGTCGGAAAACCCCGGGCAAGCCTAAAATCCTCGTATCTATTCCGCATGTAGAGCGAGACTTTAGTCTCGCAGCGAAGCTAATACCCTATGACCGCACAATGGCGCTCAAGGGGCACGCTGATCTCCGCACTACTAGGAGGCTGTCCGAGAATGATTAATAATCCGCAGATTGGAACTCCTTACAGTCGTTCTCTTTCGAATCGCAGATTATCACAGACCAGGAGGAAACCTTGACTCAGGCAAGTTGCGTAGATATATGTCTTATCGTTGCTTGCCGATTTTCGCTCTGTGTCCTTTGTGCTCTCTGTGGTTCAATTAGTCCGATGAAAAGGGTGAAATCCTAAAAGATGATCTGGAAGCTGGCGTCCGTATTTGCCCTGGTTATCGTACTCATGTCGGTGCGTCTGCCAATCTCGGCGGCAATCGGCGCAGGCGCCATTCTTATCGGCATCCTGTTCTCCATGCCCGCGCTCGACATAGGCGGCGTTTTTCTTGCGAGCCTCATCGATCTTAAGACCGTCAATCTCATAGCGGTGGTGTTCTTTATTACGTTCCTGGGCGGGATGATGAAGGAGGTGGGTGCGCTTTCCCGGTTTGCTAACGGCGCTGCGTACGTGGTGCGCGGTTCACGGGTGGGGCTGGTGAGCGTTCCCATGTTCGTTGGACTTCTGCCCATGCCGGGCGGGGCGCTCCTTTCCGCTCCCATGATAGCAGAACAGGCTAAATCCCACGGCATTGCGCCCGGCCTGCTGACTTATCTCAACTACTGGTTTCGTCACGTGTGGGAGTATTTCTGGCCGCTTTACCCGCCGGTTATTCTGGGCATGGCCATTTTGGGAATTCCTCACCGTCACTTTATCATCAATCAATCCTACATGACAGTTGCGGCGATTGCAGTTGGAACCTTTGTGCTGTTTACTTTCGTAAAACCTCGTCAGGTTCGGCCCGAACGGGCCAAGGGCAAGGCTCGTTCGGCTCTCAAAGATATTCTCTACGGGGCGTTTCCTGTCTTTGCCGTAATGCTGTTGATAGCGATTCAGCTCGTAATCCAGCGAGTTTCTTCTCAGGATTCCTTAACCGGGAGCGTCGTTTCGCAGTTTTCCCTGTCCGCCTCGATGCTGGTGGTGATTGTTTTTGCGTTTTTCGTCTACCGTGTTGCAGTGCGCGACGTGGGGAAGCTGGTTTTGAAAGCGCTCAACTGGCGGGTGCTTACGGTGCTGGTGGCGGTGATGTTCTTTAAGGAGATGCTTACCGAAAGCCCGGCCCTTGCCGGGTTTGAGCAAATGGTGCAGACAGCGCCTTCCAGCGTTTTGCCGCTGTTGGTCATGGCCTTGCCGTTTCTGGTGGGGCTTCTGGTGGGATTGAATCAGGCTTACGTGGGTGTCGCTTTTCCCCTGCTGGCTCCGTTCATTGTGCATGAACCAGGCCTCATCATGCTTGCCTACGTATTCGGGTTCCTGGGCTGTCTTCTGTCGCCCGCGCATCTGTGCCTTGCCTTTTCGCGCACCTATTTTAAGGCGAGTTGGGTTTCAGTCTACAAATGGCTCCTGCCGTCGGTCCTTGCCCTGGCCGGTATCGCCCTGGCGGTTTGGTTTACTTTCTTCTAAAGTTTGTCTGGAAATAACCACAGAGGCACCGAGGCACAGAGAGTCTTCAGCCTCGTTTGTTTCGGAACGCAGATGACGTAGATTTGTAGGGGTACTTAATTAAAATTCCCCTTCCACGAGGGAGGGGGAACTAAATTTGTCTCTGATAAATCTTGAATGATTCCTCCCCCCTGGTGGGGGAGGATAGGAGGAGGGGAACCGTAGGTGCGTCCGCATTCAACTGGCCGGTTTCCTTTCCTGTGGGTCGAAGTGCCCCTGCCTGCATCCCCGTCGGGTGTTGGGTAGAGGGAAGTGGTGAGGCTCTATAAAATGTGGTGATCTTACTGGACTACTTAGCGAGATTGCTTCGCACCCTTCATCCGCTCGCAATGACATAAGATAAAGGCGCTGCCTTTGTTTAGGCAGCGCCCATGCTCGCTACGTGGAGTCTTCTCTTCAGTCAGGAGGGACCGCCAGGCGGAGCCGACTCCATAACCCCGTTCAGGCGGGAAATATCCCGGTTAATCTCATCAATCCGGAAACAGGTCGCTGTGCACCAGCATTCCTTTGTATATCATCGCGGAGCCTTGCCCGTCGTAGGAGGCAATCTCGTACAAATCGCCTGCGCCCGGGGTGTACTCATCGTCCAAATCAACCTTGCGGATATAATTAAATGGAAAACTATTAGCAGAGTTTTTTTCCACTCCATCTACAAAAAAGCGCACTTCTGTAATGCTACCATCGCTGTCAGTTGCTTCAACAGAA